>CAYQFN010000278.1:0-1671 GCA_964416685.1 uncultured Thermotogae bacterium
AGCTTCTCCTGCATCGTCATCACGTCGGCCAGGGCCTGGCACGGATGGTACATGTCGTCCTCCATGTTGATCACGGGAACCCGCGACCACTTGGCGAACTCACGCACGATCAGGTGGCCCTTACCGTACTTCCAACCGGTGTGCTTGCCGTAGATGCGGATGGCGATGGCATCCCCCATCTCAGCCAGGACCCGCGCCACGTCGGATATGCGCTCCGTTGAATAGGCCTTCTCCTCTCCCTTGAGGGCCGGCGTGTAAACAGCTCCCGGCTGCAGGAAGTGAGCGTGCCCGCCGAGCTGGGTCATCCCCGCCTCAAAGGAATTGCGCGTGCGCAGGCTGGAGTTGTAGAACAGCATGTGCAGCGTCCGATCCGGCAGGATGTGATGCAATTCCCTGCGAATCTGCTTGCGCTTCAACTCGTGTGCCGTGTCGAGCATCATCTCGATCTCATCGCGTGAAAAATCTAACCAGGTAAGGAAATCTCTTCCGCGTAGGCTGGTGTTGGACATTTGAATCCTCCTAGTCTTTTTTGTCTTCTTGGTTCGTTGGGTTCATTGGTTTTGCGGTTTTCGTTTACCATTCACCCATTACTACTCACCACTTACCACTCACCCATCACCTACTTTGTTATCGTTGTTCCTGCCTTACCGTCAAGTGCATCGACTGCCTTGTCGAGCGATGTGATGACCGCTCGCTCTCCGCCGGCCTCGATGAACCGGATCGCTGCGCGCACCTTCGGCTCCATCGAGCCCTTGGCGAAGTGTCCCTCGGCGTGGTACTTCTTCGCCTCCTCGACGGTGATCTGCGATAGGCCCTTCTCCTGCGGTGTCTTGTAGTTGAGCTTCACCTGATCCACATCGGTGAGGATGAGGAAGATCTTCGCCTCAACATCGACGGCGAGCCGTTCACCGGCGAGGTCCTTGTCGATCACCGCGTCGACGCCGACCAGCTTCTCTCCCTCTTTGACGACCGGTATTCCGCCACCGCCCGAAGCGATGACAATCGATCGTGCTTCGACGAGCTGCCTGACGGCTTCTTTCTCGAAGATCTGGATCGGATCAGGGGATGGGACGACACGTCGCCAACCGCGGCCCGCGTCCTCCTTGATGTGATACCCCTTCTCCTGTTGCAGCTTCTTCGCCTCTTCCTCAGAGTAGAACGGGCCGACCGGCTTGGTTGGGTTCTGGAAGGCCTGATCGTCCTTGTCGACGACGACCTGCGTCACGACCGTGGCGATCGGGATGCTCCCCTTCCCCTTGTCGACAAGCAAGTTATGCAGCGTCTGCTGCATCATGTACCCGATCAGCCCCTGACTCTCCGCGCCACAGACGTAAAGGGGCATAGGCGCAGCGACATCCTTGGCCGTTTCGTTCTGCAGGAGGATGTTTCCCACCTGCGGGCCGTTGCCGTGTGTGATGATGATCTTGTACTTCCCCGACTCGACCATCTGCGCCAGCTGCTGGCACGTGGTCTCCACGTTCTTCATCTGCTCAGCGAACGTCCCCCGCTGCCCGGGTTGCAGGATGGCGTTGCCACCCAATGCGATAACCGTAACCTTCTTCTCGTTGCTCATTGTATCACCCTTCCTATAAGTGTTGAATCCCCTACAGGTGTTTGTTCCCCGTCCCGTGGGGCGTGCTTCTCACAAAGCTTCTTGATACACCGTCCGCT
>CAYQFN010000279.1:0-1670 GCA_964416685.1 uncultured Thermotogae bacterium
ATCCTATCCTGGGGCTGAATCAGGTCCCAAGGGTCCGGCTGTTCGCCGGTTAAAAGGGTACGCGAGCTGGGTTCAGACCGTCGTGAGACAGGTCGGTCTCTATCCACCGTGGGCGTGGGAGACTTGAGAGGGACTATCTCTAGTACGAGAGGACCGAGATAGCTAAACCTATGGTGCACCAGTTGTCCCGCCAGGGGCACCGCTGGGTAGCTAAGTTTAGTTTGGATAAGCGCTGAAGGCATCTAAGCACGAAGCCGTCCTCAAGACAAGGTCTCCATATTAGGCCCCTCCGAGACTAGGAGGTTGATAGGCCACAGGTGTAAGCGCAGCAATGCGTTCAGCCGAGTGGTACTAATAGGCCAAATGCTTGTATGATACACACCCTGTTCATTTGTCAAAGAAGAGATTATAGAGATTCCAGGTGACAGATAGCGGAGGGGAAACACCCGTTCCCATGCCGAACACGGCAGTTAAGCCCTCCTGCGCCGATGGTACTAGTCCTGCGAGGGGCTGGGAGAGTAGGTCGTCGCCTGGTTTTTTCTTTTCAGCATACAGCCATCAGCTATCAGCAGAAGCGACGCCAGCGGTCAGCAAAGAAGATTCCGGTTGCGTCAGTGGTCGACGCAGTTTACCGTGAAGGTCCGTATGTCGACGCTGATCACTGATTGCTGTCTCACATCGCCATGAAGCGAGCCAACCCTTTCCTTGCGAAGGCATAACGCATTGGTATACTTGTGTCGAATCCAATGATCAAAGGAGAGACTTCTGAAGGTAAGTGCGTAAATTGTCTGGCTCGGAGTGATTGCGTGTTCTCCGCGCTCAACGGAGATGAGCTTTGTGCAGCGGAACAGGCGATGGACAGGCTTCGGTATGCGGATGATGAAACTATCTTCATGCAGGGCGCGCCGGTATGTGGCTTACACATCCTCTGTCAGGGGTACACAAAACTAGCTTTTAGCACTCGGGACGGACGCAGATTGCTTGTCAGATTCTGCTACCCAGGAGACCTGCTTGATGGGATCGCCTTACATGAGCACCCTTTTTCCGCCGTGTCCATAGGAACCTCCACAGTCAGCTTTATCGACAAAGCCAGAGCGATGGAACTTACCAAACGTTATCCCACGCTGGAAACAGAAATGGAGTACCGCCTTGCGCGAGACGGTCAGCTTCTCCTCCAACGCATGGCTGACCTCGCCTATGAGAGCGTCGAGGAACGGTTGGCGCATGTTCTTCTATCATTGGGACAAAGACACGGAGTGCATGAAGGAAAGGCCCTGCGGATTGACCACCCGCTTTCTCAGCAGGATCTAGCAGATATGGTAGGGGCAAGTCGGCAGAGAGTGAACCACGAATTGCGGAAGCTGGCTGACCAGGGCCTGATCCGAGAGGAGCGTTGCCGGATCACTATTCTTGACGAACAAGGGTTGCAAAATTCAAAGTAACCAATGTCCCATTCCGCAGAAAAGGTGGTCCAATCTGCCTTTCTTAGTATTCGTTGTCTGGCTGACAGAGTTTTGTCGCCTAGGTGACAGACGAACTTGGTAATGGGTGTTATAAGTGCTATAGGAGGTGATAAAGGTGAAACGGAGGCTAATGTATCTGCTGCTAGCTTTAGTAGTAGCCTTGGTCGCGGTAGAAGGAAGTGTGTGGGCAAACGTGCAGGAGCGGAT
>CAYQFN010000280.1:0-1657 GCA_964416685.1 uncultured Thermotogae bacterium
GCGCCGATGTATTCGAGCATCAAGCTGTACACGATCTCCATGCCTGCGCTCGAGCCGGGGGCGATCATCGACTATCAGATAACGATCAAGGACACGGAAGCAACCGCTTCGGACGAAAACTGGGACTTCTCGCGTACATGGTACTTTGCTGGGGGCTTGCCAGTACAGACGTCGCACTACGTTGTGAATCTCCCCAAGGAGGCTCCGATAACTTGGCAAGTCAAGGGGATGGATCTCTCTCCGAGTGTGCAGACTGACTCAGACTCTGTCACTTACACTTTTCTTAAGAACGACATTCCTGCCATTGGGTACGAGCCGTACATGCCTGACCTTGATGCCTTGTCTCCGTTCGCCGTTGTGACTACCTTCGGTAGTTGGGATGACATTGCTGCCTGGTACAACGATCTGTCGGCCGATCGCGCTCAGACAGACTCCGATATCGTGGCCAAGGTGCATGAGCTGACCGATGGCATTCAGACACCCTCAGAAAAGATCAGTGCGATTTATGACTTCGTCGCTCGCAAAGTGCGTTACGTGGCATTGGAATTCGGCCTCGGGGGGTATCAGCCTCATGAGGCAGCAAAGACATTTGCCAACCGCTACGGCGACTGCAAGGACCAGGCTACCCTGCTCATAACGATGCTGCGCGCGGCGGGGTTTGATTCGTATCCGTTCCTCTTACACGAAGGGGCGGGCACAGACGTGGACTTCACTCTTCCTCCCACAGTGGGGGCGTTCAATCACTGTATTGCTGTGGTGCGCCAGGGTGACAAGTGGCTCTTCCTCGACCCAACGTATGATATCGGGACATCTTCCTATCTTCCTTTCGGGGATCAGGCAAGACATGGGCTCCTCGTCCTTGGGGATACTGACCAGCCTGGGTTGATGCTGGAGACCGATCCGTTCGTTCCAGAGGATACATACGTTGAGAGCGAGACTCACGCCACAATCTCGCCGGAAGGTGATCTCGAAGCGACGGCGAAGATCGAAACCGGAGGAGATGATGACCTGTGGTATCGCAGCCTCTTCCTCTCCTACCGCCCCAAGGAGAGGGAGAACCTCTTCGGACAGATCTTGGCTGCCGTTATCCCGCGGGCTGAACTCACCGCCCTTGACTACTCCGACCTCGATGACACGCATGTTCCAGTGACCGTTAGCCAGGCCTTCAAGAAGGAGGGGTTCGCGCAGAAAGCAGGGAAGATGTTCCTCTTCCCAGCCCCCTATCCGGCACAGCTTCCATTCCCCGCTTTCTACTCCGATGCGGTGGGGCAGAAGGCGCGCACGTACCCGCTTATGACCACACCTGAACGCGTGGAAGTGAAGACATGGATTATGCTTCCCGCAGGAATGAGCGTGCAACTTCCAGACGACACAGATGTAACAAACGAAGTCGCGAGCTTCAGCTCTCACTACTCATTTGATAATGGTGAAATCCTTGCCGCTAGGATCTTTCAGGTCAACACCGATGAGATTGCGCCCGAGGACTATCCGCTCTACAAGGGAGTAATCGGCGCCATGATCGAGGATGCTAACGCGATGATCGTGGCAAAGCCGGGTAGCTGAGGAGGACACAGTAGGCTGTATCTAGAGGATGATGGTGGGCTTCTTAGTGGACCGCCATCTTCCTCATCTTCACGGGCTGCTCGTTATCTCGATG
>CAYQFN010000281.1:0-1657 GCA_964416685.1 uncultured Thermotogae bacterium
CACGAAGAATGGAATTCAAGAAGCTGTTGAATCGGGGAAGGAGACTGAAGACGGGTGCCCAGATGAACTTCAATGTCGCCAAGCTTGAAAGCGGGATCACGTGTCTCGTCCTCTGACTCCTTCGTGGTGAAGCAGTTCTGCCCCTCTGGAAGGGTCTTAGCGTTTGAGTATTTCTGCTTAGCCACTTGAAATGACAAAGAGGCAAGAATTCACCACGAAGAGCACGAAGGACACGAAGAGTGGAGCTTGACGATCTGTGAATTGCGGTAATTTGGTGTGCGACGTCGCCTCGCGCGGTGTGGTAAACAGAACCGCTACTACACTCTCCAGGCTCAAGAGCAAGATCACGCGCTTGGTCCTTCTCCTTCGTGCTCTTCGTGCCTGCCTGTTCTTCGAACGCAGACAGGTCCTTCGTGGTGAGACAGTCTTGTACCTCTGTGAGAGTCTTGGCGCTTGCTACTCTCTCTCTAGTTACCCGTTTGAAATGACAAAGAGCCTCAATAATCAATCTTCTCACGTTATTCTCCCTCGATCTGTCTGGTTGCGCGGTATCCTCCAGCGCAGCAATCTGCGCTCCATTATGCGAACGAGGCCAAAGAGGAGCAACCCGAGCAGCGAGAGCATGAGGATGGCGGCGAAGACAAGATCTATCCGCAGTAGCGCATTCGATTGGATCATTAGATAAGCAAGTCCCTTCTTCGCACCCACTCATTCTCCGATTGTCGCTCCCACTACGCTCAGCGTTACTCCCACCTTGAGCCCGGAGAGAAGGGATGGCAGGCCTGCGGGGAGGCGAAGGCGTGTGGATCTGTAGCTTGGTCGCATTCAGTGAGCATAGCAGATCTATCGTCTCCTCGTTCACCGAGCGCAGGCCGTCTACCGTATTGACCACAATTGGGAAGAAGACGATCAACCCGGCGACCGTAACCTTTGGCCATAGGCCGTAACCAAACCAGATGACGAGGAGAGGCGCGATGGCAAAGACTGGAATCATCTGTGAAGCGATGATGAGCGGGTACATGGCGCGTTCGAGTGTCCGCGAGTAGAAGATGAGAACGGCAAGCGTGAATCCACCTAACACTCCCAATAACATGCCAAGGCCCACCTCGATCAAGGTTACGCTGGCATGCCCAAGCAGCAGCAGAAAGCGCGTGCAGAAGACAACGATGATGCGGCTCGGGGGTGGAAGGATGTAGGGCGGAACGTGGAACAAGCGCACGCCGGCTTCCCACAGAGCAAAGACGGTCGATAGAGTTGCCAGTGTCGCCACATAGCGTTTCATTACTCTAGCCATTGCGTTCCTCCGCGTAAATCAGATGCAACAGTTCCTCTTTCTGCTGCACCAGTGAAGTATCGCTGCGCGTGCGAGGGCGGGCGATGTCTATTGTGAAATCATTGCGCACGCATGCCGGCCGCGCCGAGAGGAGAAAGATGTGATCAGAGAGCAGGAGTGCCTCCTCTACATCGTGCGTAACGAGAAGGATGGTCTTTGCCATCTCTTGCCAAACGGACACCAGCCAATCCTGAAGATGCGCGCGGGTGAGGGCATCGAGTGCACCGAATGGTTCATCGAGAAGGAGGATGTCTCGGTGGGAGAGGAATGTGCGCATAAGCGCCAGTCGCTGCTTCATTCCACCGGATAGTTCCACTGGATACA
>CAYQFN010000282.1:0-1657 GCA_964416685.1 uncultured Thermotogae bacterium
AGGATTCAGCTTTAGGGAGTCATGTTGCGCTTGAAGTATGGATCAGACTGCAGGTGCGTAAACATACTGCTATCTTATCTAGGGAATTGACGTGTAGCCGATGATCTTGTTTGAGCATTCCGTCTATCTATAGCATAGATGTGCATGTTTGCTGGTCAGCTCACGATTGTTTCTAACACGGCGAGCCCACTGAGACAATGGCCTTCAGAGAGTACTTGATTAAATACCGCCTAAGGTATATGATCCCGCGTAGGAGGTAGAGATATACGATGGAGAAAACGATGTTCAGCGACGAGGTGGTGCGGGCGACCGACCTGAAAAACAGGCAGCGCTATTGGTTCAATCGGGCTCGGGAGACGGGCGGTGTAACTATCATCCAAGGCAAGGTCGCCGACCTAGTCCTGGTTCCCCGCCAGCGGGTGGCCGAGACGGCTGAGACCGCTGCTTATGCCAGAACCGCCGCCCAGTTCCTACGTGAGGTTATCACCCTAGAGCGACCGCTGGCTGAGAGCGCCGTCTTCCCCTGGCTTCGCGATCTGGACGAGGAGGAGCAGCAGGAGTTCCTGCGTGAGTTCGTTGATCTCCTCGCTCGCTGCTCTACAATAGGTGGATGGGAACGTATGGAAGTACTTCTGGAAGACTGGCAGGCAACGGCCACAGCAAAGCACAACCCTGATCTGCTGGAAGCCTGGCGCAGCCGTGGTCGAGCGGATGACTATGTCCCCCTCGAAGTGGGCGATGACGCCTAAATATGAGATACAGCTACGGAAGAAGACAAGGAAGGGTTGGCAAGGCATCTGTGCTCGTGACCCTCAGGGAGCAGAGCAAGTGTTGCAATTCCTCCGGACTACCCCCGATCGACGAGTACCCGGTAAGGTCAAGAAGCTAAGGGGAAAACTTAAGGGTCTTCTCCAATATGACGTGAATTACAGCGACCGGGTTCAGTATTGGATTGACAAGGAGACTAATGTTGTCTGGGTGGAATATGCCGGACCTCATCCTTGATACCCTATCTCTCCGATCGTCATAGTGAGAGACGAAGAACCCTCTGGGCGACAAAAGACACACGCATCGCTGCTGTCAGCAGCAGATGGATCGGTTCTTCCAAATCGGCATCAGGGCCTGTGCTTAGTGGATCAGGTTTAGGCAATGGTTCGCCGTGCAGCAAGTTGGTCTCCGCTATGTCCACCAAGGCGCTCGCTAACAGCCGGCGTGTCTCTTCCAAGTCAGTGCCCGACGTAATAACTCCCGGGAAATCCAACACTTCGCCATGTATTCCTTCATCGAGATACTTATACATCGCCTTGTAGGTCAACATGACCCGTCCCTGATGAACGCAAGGATGGCGCCACTGCGTCAGCCAAAGGTCTCCGGTCTCTTACCATGGATCACGCATTGCTCTGCTTACAGTATGCAGGAATATGCCTTGTTAGTCTATTTATCTACCTCCCCCATCGCGGCGTGGGCTTGTCTATTTCGAGTACCGAGTTCCGGCTCCTCTCTATCCAGCCCTTCTCAACCTGATGATAGGCAGGTGGGATAATGCGAAGCCCGAATGCTAGACACCTCGCTCTGCGGCGTGTAGACTATCGTTACTACAAGAGGAGGCGTGATGATGGATAAAGGTAGAGTTGAGTTTTTGCGCGAGTGTGTGAAC
>CAYQFN010000283.1:0-1654 GCA_964416685.1 uncultured Thermotogae bacterium
CGGGATCACAAGAGGTTCAATCGTCCGATTGGATCAAAGTTCAGGAAGTCAAAGAGCCTGTTGCGCAAACCTCTCTCTACTGTATAATTAGAAGGAGACTACAAATAGGAGAGGGGAAAGTATGGCATATAACTTTCTTGATTGTAATCGTGATCAGATGTATCTCATGCCGGTATCGATACGTGACTGGCTTCCGGAAGGTCATCTAGCGTGGTTCATCATCGACGTCGTAAAGGAGTTTGACCTCACCTCCTTTTACGGGAAGCACCGTAGTGATGGCTGGGGACGTGCAGCATACGAACCAATGATGATGGTGTCGTTACTGCTGTATGCCTACAGTTTAGGGATACGTTCCTCTCGTCAGATTGAACGTGCCTGTGAGGTTGACGTGTCGTTCCGGGTGATCACGGCAAACCAAAGACCAGACTACTCAACAATCTGTCGATTCCGCAAGGAGAACGAGGAAGAGCTAGCCAAGCTATTCACAGTTGTGTTGGAGTTGTGTGAGGAGGCGGGACTGGTCAAGGTAGGAGTAGTTGCCCTCGATGGGACGAAGATGAAAGGGAATGCTTCGCTTGCGATGAACCGTACCTATGACTACCTGGAGAAAGAAGTCAAGCGGATGTTACAAGAAGCGGACGAGGTAGATACGAAAGAGGATGTGGAGTATGGGGTAGAGCGGCGCGGGGACGAACTCCCCAAGGAACTAGCACGACGAGAAAGTCGACTGGCAAGGCTAAGAGAGGCCAAGGCACAACTGGAACAGCGAGCACAAGAGAAGGCAGCTGTGCAGGAAGCGAAGATCGCGGCACGTGAGGAAGAGGAACAGGCGAGTGGTGAAAAGAAACGAGGACGGAAGCTGAAGGAACCGGACAAGAACCCAGATCCGAAAAAGGCCAAGGCCAACCTAACCGACCTTGACAGTCGGATCATGAAGACCCGTAACGGATACATTCAAGGGTACAATGGACAGGCCGTGGTAACGAAGGAGCAGATCATCGTGGCTGCGGAAGTCACCCAGCAGCAGAACGATGTCCAGCAATTACATCCGATGCTGAAGAAGACAGCTGAAGAGCTAAAGGCAGCTGGAGTGAAGGGCAAAGTGAAGGTGGTATTGGCGGACGCAGGCTACTACAGTGAGAGGAACATGCTTGATGCAGATCCAAGCGGGCCGGAACTCTTATTGGCGACGAAGAAGAGCCACAAACAGCGGCAAGCGATGAAGGACAAGAGGTGTCCACGTGGGAGGATACCCAACAGTGCGAGCGTGAAAGAGCGGATGGAGCGCAAACTACTGACGAAGCGAGGAAGGGCGCTGTACAAGTTACGCTCGCAGACGGTAGAGCCGGTGTTTGGTCAGATCAAGGGATGTCGTGGGAGCGGAACGTTCTTACGGCGTGGGCTAGCCGCAGTGAACAGTGAGTGGCGTCTAATCTGTGCGACGCACAACCTACTCAAGCTATGGCGGAGTGGGAAGTTCCAGCCATGCATGGGGTAAGAACGGGGCCGTATGACGTAAGGGACATGGGATGAGTGTTGCTACCCCTAAGTGAGGTAGAACAAGTAGCATGATGTGGCAAACGGACCACAACCTGCCGCTAAGGGGGGCGCTGAGAAGAGAGTGTTCCCTTTAGGTTGACGCTCCCGAGGAAGG
>CAYQFN010000284.1:0-1651 GCA_964416685.1 uncultured Thermotogae bacterium
CCGAAGGTGGAGGCCCCGAAGGTGGAGGCCCCGAAGGTGGAGGCCCCGAAGGTGGTGCAAAAAAAACCCGCCAGAAGAGGATCTAGCGGGTTAAATGTTACGGCAGTTGGCAGGCCGTAACTAGGACAAATTAATCAAGGAGATCGTTCAAGTCATCGTCATCGAGTTCATCGTCTGAAGCTTCGTCAGGTTCATCTATCTTGTCAGATTCAGGTTCAGTGACTTCAGGTTTGGCGCCTTTTGGCTTTCTGCTCGACTTCTGGAGCTCCGCTCGCTCCGCCATGTCTGCATCCGTCGCAATTTGCAGTTCGTCAATTGCTTCGAGAACATTTTCTTCAGCGGGTCCGCCAAGGCTTCGAGCCTTTGCAGCTTCAATTTCCAGTTCGGAGAAGCTACTCGCTTCAACAATGTACGGAAAATTGTGTCCAGCGCGAATATCTGTGATTTTTCCAACGGTTGTTTCGTACTTTGCGGCCAGTTCAGTGTTCGTTGCGCCGTCGTTATCTGTTCCCTTCTCAGAGAATCGAATAACGTGGACTAATGCGAGTGGCATACGACCGCCTTTGATTTTAACTTTGGGCACTTCGTTTACTTCGTTTACGTCGTTTACGTCGTTCATGGTGTCACCTATGATTTAGCTGTTAACATTATGTAAATAAGACCCAGCATTAGGGTCGCGTATGAAATCACAGCAAATGATGTGATCTTTATCGCTAAGGTCAAGATAATAAATAGCAATATAAGCATTTTCACCTTCTTATTATATTTCGTAACTACTTAAATGTACACATTAATATTCAATGGTTTTGGCTTGAATTACATTATTCTCCATGGGGCGGTAATGCTGGCCCACTTAAGTGCTTGTCTTCTTGCTCCGCCAAGATTGTGTTCTGATAGCTATTATATGCACCAACGGGTTTACTTTTCCATCCGCAGGTACAGTGAGACGTTGTCATCTCTTGGTGCTCGTGACCTTGAGTCTCCCTACTAATTACGTGGGGTCGCCTTCTTCGATCTTCAGAGCCTCCTAGTACGTTGAAACCCGTTTGTGGGTTCCTTCTTCGATCCACAGCGTCCGTTGTCGTGAGTTGAACTTGCGCGGACACATATAAATGGTGAAGGACTACTAAAGAGCTGTTCATCAACGCGTCGTGCGAATCCAGTTGAATTGCATCGGCCCCTTCACCAAGACAGTATTCACGAGTCGCTATTCTGTGTGCTCGACACTTGCGGTTCTTTGCGAGCAGTTTATCTTTGTATTTATCCGCTATCAGGAGTTGCTTAATGAACTCAGAGAACGGAAGATCATGTGCGAAGTGTTCTTGATTATGTTTCATGTTATTGACCTCTTTTTTTAATTGCGCGATTTATTGAGTTAATTATACATCAAGATATAATTAGTGTAAACAACCCTAATTATGTAGCTGCTACTTTATTTTTATACTATATATATAGTTTAAGGTATGCGCTTCTGATAGTCTGAGCGCTCTCTACTACGTTTAAATTACTACTATACAATAACCTACTGGCTGCTTAATATTTTACTATAGAGAGTAGTTTTGTGTTTTAAATCTGGGCATGAGGGCTCCTGGGCACGAGGGCTCCTGGGCATGAGGGCTCCTGGGCATGAGGGCTCCTGGGCATGAGGGCT
>CAYQFN010000285.1:0-1650 GCA_964416685.1 uncultured Thermotogae bacterium
TCTTGGTGGTTCGAATCTGGGGGCGATCGTGGCCTTGCGCGGGTCCTTGCCCACTTTGAGCCACAAGAGGAACATGAAGATGAGGGTCAAGAGCGGCAGGGCCGCGTACTTGTTTGCACCGAGAAACCACAGGATGCGCTGCCATGTCGTCGGCGCCGCGATCCCCGCCTGATCGCGAGGGATCGACATATCGATCGACAGCCCCTCGCCGGGGACGAGCAGGCCCGTTGTGTACACGAATCTCCCTTGATCATCGATCGTCGCCTCATTCCCGCGCGCCTTGCTCCCGTAGTAGCCAACGTATGATGTCGTCGCCACATCGGAGGGGTTCACTGACTTTGGTAGGGTGATCGTCGCCGACGCGCTATCGATCGGGATCGCCCAGTCATTTCCTGTTACGTTCCAGTAGAGCTGAAGGTAGTCATCGTGGAAGAGAATGGCACGCTCTACGGCATAGGTTATCGTGTAGGTGTGCGTCCCGGTGATCGTGACGTCCGGATCGCCGATGCGGATGTACTGGTTGCGCCCGCTCCTGCGGGTGATGTACTGCGCCGGACTTTCATCTTGCGTTACGGAGATGACCCGCAGCGGAACGCTCATGTTCTCCCCCGTCGGGCGCCTGTAGGAGACCGGGATCCAGCACTCGATGCCGTGGTGAGGGCTGAAAAAGTCGACATCGAGTTTCTCAGTCACGTGGAGGATCCCTTGATTATCGAGCGTGATCTGAGCGTCGAAGTTAGTGATGCGTAGCGTCGCGAAAGCGGCGACCGATACGACAAGAATGAGGAAGAGGGAGACGGCAATCTTGCGCATTAGAACCGCACCCTCGGAGCCTCGCGCTGCTCTGTGCCCGGTAGCGTGTAGAACTCGCGTTCCTTGAAGTGGAACATGTTGGCGATCATGCTCTGCGGAAAGACGGCGATCGCCGTATTCAGATCGCGCACGACGGCGTTGTAGTACATGCGGGCGCGCTGCACTGAATCCTCTATCTCCTCCATCGTCTGCTGCAGCTTGATGAAGTTCTCGTTCGCCTTGAGTTCAGGGTAGTTCTCCACCACGGCGAACAGCGATTTCAGCGCTCCCTTCAGCCCCTCCTCGGCGATCGCCTGCTGCTGCGGTGAAGAGGCGTCGATCGCCTTGGCGCGGGCCAGAGTCACACGCTCGAATACCCCACTCTCGTGCTTCGCATAACCCTTCACGGTTTCCACTAAGTTGGGGATCAAATCCCATCTACGTTTGAGCTGCGTGTCGATATCGTGCCACGACTCCTCGGCACGCACCTTCAGCCGCACGAGGCGGTTGTAGGCTAACACTGCCCAACCAAGGACAAACACCACAACGAGAATGACAATGAATCCTGCGCTCATGTTGCCTCCTTTACATACCGCGATATTGTAGCGAAGGGACAAGCGCACACCAAATCGAACTTGGCCACGCTTGCCAGATGAAGAATTCGCTGGCTGTTCTTTATCAGTGAGGGATTTCCTTACTTGTGCATATCCTCCCAGCAGGATCCATTGGACGTTGACAGCTGGGTTTTCCACCCGGGTTTCATATCAGGCCCTTATGGACTGCCTAAGAAGCGTTCCAGAGATTGGATAATTCCGTAAGCATCAACATTTAATGGTTCCTTGTCGTTTCGCCTGCCTG
>CAYQFN010000286.1:0-1648 GCA_964416685.1 uncultured Thermotogae bacterium
CCCGTATGCGGAGAACAAGCGGTTGTAGATCAAAGTCAGGTTCGCGGCCATTCTAGAGCCTGTCCAACAAAGCGTGCTGTATGTTTAACGCGGGCGAGTCTTTCCGGCTCCCTTCTTCTTCATTCGTCACGACTTCTCGATCGAGAAGTCGTAACACCTTCTTATCCCCTCAGTCAGGCAGGTGTACACGCCGTTGACGGCGCATTACTCGTGCCTAAGACGCACTACACCTCGTTACCTCATTCTTCCATTGCTTGCCCTGCTCTCCATCCGCTCCGCCATAGTTTCAACAGGTTGTGCGTCGTACACCACAATGACCACTCAGCACGCACTTTCTTTTGTCCCCGTAACTTGAACCGCACCAACCCCCGCATCACCATCTGCCCAAACACCGCTTCGATCGTTGACCCACGTTGCTTGTATGCTTCCCGCCCTCGCTTCGTCAACAGCTTCCGCTCCATGCGCTCTCTCACCGACAACCCCTTGGGAATCCTTCCCCGTGGCGGCGGGGCCTCCCTCATCGCCTGGCGCTGCTTCCAGTCCTTCCTCGTGGCAATGAATAGCTCCGTCTCCGCACTCTCTAACTTCGCGTTCTCCTCACTCCAGTACCCCGCATCCGCCAATACCTCGCTCGGTCGTCCTCCCGCTTGCTGTTCACATCTCTTAAGCATCGGCCCTAACTGTCTTACGTCGTTCTCCTCCTGCGTCAGGTCCTGCGCCACAATTACTTGACTGTCACAGTCAGCTACCGCCTGCCCGTTGAACCCCTGCACCCACCCCCGCCGTGTCTTCATGATCCGACTCTCCGGGTCCGTCACGTTCGCTTTCGTCTTCTTAGCTGCCTCCATCGCTGCTGTTTCAGGATCCTTTGGTTTGCGCCCTCGCGCCTTCCTTCCTGTTTTCTCTTCCTCCTTTCTTCGTTCCTCAATCTTTCGCTCTTGCTCCACAGCCGCTTGGCGCTTCTTCTCCTCAATCCGTTCCAACGCTGCCTCCAGCCGCCTCCTTCTCTCCTCCCGCGTGCGCAGTCCCTGTGGCAGCTCGTCCCCTCGCCGCTCCTTCCCGTATCTCTCATCCTCCTCCGCATCCACTCTCTCTGCTTCCGCCAGTAGATTCCTTACCTCTTCCTTCAACCACTCCTCATCCCGGTTCTGATCCAACGACGCATTCCCCGCTACCTTCCTCCCATCTAGTGCTACTCGCCCTAGCTTCACTAACCCGGCCTCTTTGCACAACCCCAGCACCTCGACAAACAGCTCCTCCAATGCTGAAAGATGATCCCTGCGAAAGTCGGAGATCGTTCTAAAGTCTGGCTGTTGGTTCGCTGTCAGGTATCGCAACGCTACCTCGTTCTCACATCCCGCCGCTAGCTTGCGCGAACTCGTCACTCCCACGCAATGCCCGTACACCAATACCTTCACTAACATCCGCGGATGGTACGCCGGATGTCCCCACCCGTCCCTGCGGTATCCTTCGTAGAATCCGCTTAGCTGACCACGACGGTCCAACAGGTCCACTGTTTCCCCCACAAACCGCGCCAGGCTGTCGTCCCGCACCCAGTCCACTATCGATGCCGGAAGTAGATACAGCTGTCGCTCATCGTATGGTAGAAAGTTGTATGCCATCACACGAACCTCCAACTCCATCAGAT
>CAYQFN010000287.1:0-1647 GCA_964416685.1 uncultured Thermotogae bacterium
CAAGATCGATCATATCGAACCCACCACTGATAACTTGACCAGCAGAGCCGGCCTGGCCCCGTGGGTCCGCTACCTGGACCGGATCAACCTCTACCAATTACTGAACCGCTATTTCGGCACGATCAGGAAATCATCCAAGGGAGTCAAGGTAGCAGAAGCATTCAAGCAGCTGTTGTGTTCCTTTCTGGATGGCACGGATCTGCACCTAACCTACTTTGACCATCTGGCTGCCGACCCCGGCTACGCAGCCACCATTGAGACGGACCCTGGGGATATGGTGTCATCGCACCAGATGAAACGGTTCCTCAACGGGTTCTCCTTCTGCAGGATCTTCCTGTTTCGCCGGCTGTTGCAAGATCTGTTTGTATGGCGGCTGCGGGTAGAGAATCCCCCGGTCGTGTTGTTGGATCTGGATACGATGGTGATGGACAACGACGATGCGCGGTGCAGAGAAGGGGTAGACCCCACCTACAAGAAGCGTAAAGGGTTCCAACCATTACAGCTGAAGTGGGGACCGTACGTGGTGGATGCGGTGTTCAGACGCGGCAAGAAACACTCCAACCATGGCAAGACAGTCATACATACGATGACTCACATCGTGGACAGAATCAGGGAAGGGTACGATCCCGACGTGCCGATCGTGCTTACTGTAGACGCTGGTTTCTTCGACCAAGAGAACTTTCGTGCGTTTGAGAAGCTAGGTATCGGTTACGTGTGCGGAGGTAAGCTATACACCGATATCGAACAACGCGCCGAGCAGATTCCTGAACAGGATTGGCAGCCCTTGGACAAGGGAGACGGCCGCTGTTACCTTTGTACCTCCTTTGCTGACCAACGGGGGACATGGGAGAAGCCGAGGAGAGCGGTGTTCACTCGGCTAATCAGGAAGGATCACCAGGGGGTATTCTCCTTTGCCCAAGATCGGAAGGTGTACTACACCAACCTGGGAGAAGACGATGCTTTCACCCAGCAACTAACTGCAGTGGGGAAGGCCAGTTGGTTGACGACCGCTGGGGTGGTTAGCCTGGCACATGGCCGGGGCAAGGATGAACTACGCCACCGTGCGCTGAAGGAGTTCGGGACAGAGAAACTTCCGTTCAAGAGGTTTGAACCGAACACCGCCTTCTACTACACGATGGTCGTTGCGTTCAACCTAATGGAGGCATTCAAGCGGGATGTTACTGCGGAGATCATCTCTCCTGAGGTGTATCCGACCACCTTCCGCCGGACATTCTTGGACATTGCGGGGAAGATCGTGTCCACGAGCCACCAGGTTATCCTTAAGGTGACGCGTGCAGTGTGGGAGAGGTTGAACCTTCAGAAGGTCTGGGGCCGCGCCAATTCACCTCCGGTGGCTGCTCTGGTCTGACTCAAGCACAAAGCCGATATCAACACAGTTTTCCGCAACTGTCTAGGGGGAGGGTGTGTCTTGACGGCTCTCTGTGAGCTGGTCTGTAGCCCGTCAACCGGACTTTCTAGATGTTATGGCTCGCATCTTAGCGGGCGGCAGCTTGTCCACCACATTATGCTCACCAAATTGATCACCAGCACATGGCCTGATGAAGAATCGCTGGCGAATCGCTCAGATTAGGTGTGTGTTTGTTCTAGCGATCCTGAGATGAGCCTTCCGCTCAATTGCACAGCCAA
>CAYQFN010000288.1:0-1642 GCA_964416685.1 uncultured Thermotogae bacterium
GGTTTTGAAGACGTGGTCCGCTTCGAACACCACATCACTGAGACCTACAAATCGATCGTGATCCAGCCTTACGACCGCACCGAGGAGCTTGTCGAGCTCGCCTCCCACGTGGCGAACATCTCCGCCAAGCATGAAGGGGCTGGCCCTGATGTCGATGAGAAACGCGAGCATCCATCTGACATTCTGGAGTACTTCCTGCCGAAGGAGGAGATCGAGAAGCGCGGGTTGATGCCTTACCTCAAGCGGAACTATCTGGATAAGCACGACGCGTTGAACCGCACCGCGGTCGCGTTGACGAAGGCGGGGCTGTCGTTCATTGCGGCGCGAAAGCTACATTCGTAGGAGCCTACAGTCATAGGAACCTACATTCGTAGGAACCTACCTTTGCAGGAACGTACGCTGCTGGAAGGAATAGGTGGCGCGGAGAGACGGGCTCTTTCTCCGCGTCCTCCCTTCTCGGTGTCTCCGTTTTCCTCTCTTCGTGTCCCCGCGTCTCTCTTTCTCACCATCCCCCATGGACCTCTGCCGGCAAAGCCCCATTTCATGCCCGAATCAGAGGCCGTACTTCGACCAGAAGCTCCGCTTGCGGCCGTGGACCTCAAGGAGGCTCTCCTTATAATCATCGTGGGAAGGGAGGCCGCGCCAATCTTTCACTGAGGGAGAGAGCACGTCCAGCTTCTTGAGGTAGCGGACCCCGTGGTGGTAGTAGCGCGACTGAGCGCGGGCGAGGATCGATTCGAGCAACGAGCGGTAAACAATGACTGCCCCAAGGAACCGCTCTCCTTCCTCCAGCGCCTTTGCCAGTGGAAGGAGGAACGGATACAGGTCGCCGTCCAGCCGATCGCGATACCGGAAGAGGTACTCCGAGGCGTCATCCAACCGGCCCATGTCCACCAGAAATGCCGCATCGTCATAGGAGAGATCCTCGCCTCCCATGATCTCTTTCACCTGTTCCTCGATCACCCGCTCCCGCTCGGATTCTCCGAGGGCGTGCAGGAGCATGTCGAGTGTACTGTGGCTGCGATGGTTATTGAACATGCGCCACGCTGCCTCTGCCATCTTCTCGCGCTCCCCAAGCTTCTCGTAGATCGAGTAGAGGAGCCGATCCTGCGCATCCGCGCGGAATCGATCCGTGGGAGAGATCCGTTCCATCCAGAATAGAGCCATCTCGGGGTCTCCATTCTCCAGGTAGACTTCCGCGATCTGCATACACGTCGGAGACGAAAGCTCGGGGTTAGCGTTGAGCTTCGCCTTCTCAAACAGGCCTGGATCTTCCAATTGGCGCGCGAGCAATTCCACCCCGATCCACCACTTGCCCGCCTCATAGGAGTCCGGCGGCTCGCCCCTTGCTCGCTCCCAGAACTCAGAGGCGAGGGCGCGCATCTCCTTCTCTGGCAGGAACTCCGAGACCTTGGTCAAAATCTCCGCCCTTACACCGTAGTCGTCATGCTCGTAGAGCCGCAAGAGGAGGTTGCTGACAAAGCTCTTGTCTGCGCACCTTGATGCGTAGGCGATAAACAGGTTTAGTGCATCATATCGGAAGACGTCGCCGATCAAGCCACTTGAATCATCACTGCGTTCGAAGATCGCGCCATCACATGCAAAGAACTCCCCCACAAGCTCCAACCCGGTCTTCGCGTCG
>CAYQFN010000289.1:0-1634 GCA_964416685.1 uncultured Thermotogae bacterium
GAATGCGGTGATTGCTGTGTAATCTCAACAGCTTTCAAGCGAGATCAAGTGCTTTGTCCTCTTCCTTCGTGCTCTTCGTGCGTGCCTGTCCTTCGGACGCGGACAGGTCCTTCGTGGTGAAGCAGTTCTACACCTCTGTGTTAGTCTTGGCGTTTGACCCTTTCGCTTTAGTTACCCACTCGGAATGACAAAGAGCCAAAAAAGAGGGCGTGGCTCACGTAGAGTCGGAGCACTGTCCGCATCCCAAACAGGCAATCTCCGAAGTAATAAGTTGGAGGTTTACGTGATGATCAATTTCAACGTGGCAGGCAAGCCCTGCCCTGTGAAACCCTTTTTCATGGGGTGCGCACGCTGCATAAGGCGAGGCATGTCTTTGCAGAAGCACCGCATGCACAAAGTCAGCCTCCGTGCCCAAAGTATTCAGGCACGGCTGGTGAGAGTACCTCGAGAAAATGGCAATCAGCATCCAGTGGCTTGACACTGTGAACGACGCCGGCTGGAACTTGCAGCATGTTGAGCGCGTCCAACGTGTAGGGAATGCCGTTCATGGTGATGATTATCCTGCCCTGCAGTACAATAAAGAATTCATCAGCGGCGTGGCGATGTGGCTGCATGGGAAGCTGTCTGGAATCTCTTGTCCAGGATTCCAGCACCTGAAAAGCACCGTCCGAGCGGCGAAAGATCTGCCTTGTCTCCAAGCTTCCAGCAACAAGAGTTCCCTTACTGCTTGTCTCGACCGGAACCCTGAGATTGGTTTGAGATCGGCGTAGCTCGGTAGAAGCCTGATTGAGTGCACGACTGTAGTCATCTTCGGATACCTTGCCCTCTTTAACGAGTATCCTGCCAACAATGTCACCCAGAAAAACGCTCTCGACGGAGGTTCGCAGAACGGAGTTGCCGATCTCCCTAATGGAGGACCCTGTAAGCTCCTTTCTCTGCTTGAGGATCTCATGCACATCATCATCGAGGACCAAGTGCTTTTTCGTGGACATAGATGCATTCCCCTTTGCATATTAACTCAGCACGTGACTATCGCAGGATACTCTGAAATTAACGGCATGTCAAGGATTAACGGTTAAACTAGACGCCAACCCCGCACAATGGTATAATGCCATAGTACGGTAGTTGTGAGAAACATAGAGAAGGTCTCTGAAGGGTTATGTAGCTGTTTTACAGATGAGTCATTTAGGACTCTGAAAAAGGTAAATCTACCGTGAGGTAGGGACACAAAGCTGCGGGCCAGGTTGGGTATTGGCAATTAGTTCTTGGTTGTTAGCTAAGAGCTAGATACCAAAGGCTAAGCTGGTAGCCAGGCTGCCAGGGTCGGGAGAGTGAGAACCGATGTTGGCAGTTTTGCATGTTATCGTGTTGCATTTGAAACGCTCTTCGAGTGATCGAGGAGCGTTTTGCTTTGAGGAGGGGTTGCAGTGGGGGAGAGAACGGCGGTCTTAGAGTTTGAACAGGTGCGGCAGGACTACGCGGTTGAAGATGCACGTGGAATCCCGATGAGCGTACACGAGCGGTATAGGAACGCCCTTGCCGAGATGAGGCGGAAGATTCGGAAGGCGCGAGACGGCGCAAAGGGTAAGAGGCTGGGCGAGCTATTGGTGGAGCAGGGAGTGCTCGATCAGGAG
>CAYQFN010000290.1:0-1593 GCA_964416685.1 uncultured Thermotogae bacterium
ACCTTTCTCTTACGTTACCCACTCCTGTCTGCCTTCTGCCTGTCCTTCGGATGCAGACAGGCGCTGGCACAGGCAGGCGAAACGACGAAGAGCCTTTTTTGGTATTGACCTAGATCAAGATACGTGCGAGAATAAGGTGGCCACGCGATACGGGTTCAGCAAAAAATGGATGCGAGCGGTCCGCGTGGTCAGGGAGGAACTGAGATGAGAGTATCTTTCCGCGGGATCGTGTTGGTGGGTGTCGTTGCTGTGCTGTTGCTGCTCCCTTTGGCTGTCTTCGCCCAGGAAGAGAGCCCGCTTGTCTGGGGACCGAACCTCGGCGTCATTGGCGAGAATAGTGTCGCTATCACGTGGAACACATCGCGCGAGGTAGGCGCCGACCTCCACTACGCAACGGCCAAGTTCTACGACGCTTCTGGAAAATGGGAAGAGACCCTCTCCTTCGATCCACATAAGGATGTAGCGGACATTCTGCTCAACGGCCTCCTCCCCGGTACAACGTATCGCTATCAGTTGGTTATCTACGAAGGCGATGCGGTCTACGAGAGCGGTATCGGTCACTTCACAACTTCGAGCCCTGATCTGCGCTCGTTCTCCTTCCTCGTGTATGGGGACACACGCACCAATCAAGATCGCAACAAACTCGTTGCTGATACAATGGCAAGAGACAATGCCGATGCTGCGCTCGTCATCAATACAGGCGATGTAGTAGAATCTCCCACCATTGGTAGGTTCAAGAACTTCTTTGCTGCCATCGGCAACCTTGCCCTCTCCCACCCTTATCTCTGTGTAATTGGAAATCACGAGAAGGCCAGCCCTCGCTTCTACGAGTTCTTCCCACTGCCCGCAGGCGGAGGAAAGTCAAACGAGGAGTGGTGGTCGTTCGACTACGGGAACGTCCACTTTGTCGGCATAGACTCTAACAGCATAACCGGTGCCAACGCGATTAACCTGATGCGCGAGCAAATTAAATGGGTGAAGGAAGACCTGGCGAAATCGCAGGCGACGTTCAAGGTCGTTTTCTTCCATCATCCGATCTACAGCTCCACGTGGAATGGGGGAATAAACGTTCCCCTGCAGCAGCAATGGGAGCAAATCTTCCGTGACACCGGCGTCGATGTGGTCTTTAACGGGCACATGCACTGCTACGAGCACTTCTTCGTGCACGGCATTCACTATGTCGTCACCGGCGGTGGTGGCGCGCCTCTCCAGGACCCGGTGGAGAAGGCAGCTGATGGCACAGTCTTCCGGCGCTATGGCATTCTGCATTACGTCCGCGTGACCGTTTCGGGGAATATGATGCGAGTCGAGGCGATTCCCGTTGCGAGCGTGTACAACGACGAAGTCCACCTCACTCCGGGAGGCTCGGCGATGGATTCGTTTACCATCTCCAAACCGCAATGAGGGCCTGCGTTCCAGCATATCCGCAGCACTCAAAGAGATCTCGCTCCGATTGACATCGCTGCCTGTCGCTGCGCTGAGGGTAGGTTGCAGCGTGTGAGCAATGGATTGTTCCATCCTCCCCGATAGGGCGTATAATCCACTGAGGTGGTTGGATGTCCACTAAATCACGGATTTACAGGTTTCTTCGCA
>CAYQFN010000291.1:0-1592 GCA_964416685.1 uncultured Thermotogae bacterium
CACCGTCATAATCTTTCGGGAGGAGATGTCTGTTGGATACACTTGCTGCGTACAAGGAGCACCTGCGTGAAATCGGGAAGCTGGAGTCGGCAGTATCGCTATTAGGCTGGGATCAACGCACGAACCTGCCGCGCAAGGGACATCCGGCGCGTGCCGAGGTAATCGGAAAATTGACGAAGATGGCCTTTGAGCTCTCGGTGTCAGATGAATTAGGGGAATATCTGAGTGAGCTTGAGGGCCGGGATAGTCTGAGTCAAGTGGAAGAAGCTAGCGTGCGCGTGGTCGGAAAGGCGTATCGACGGCACAAGGCGGTCCCGCCAGCTTTCTATGAGGAGTACGCCATCGCTGCGGCGCGCTCGGAGACAGCGTGGGAAGAGGCGAAAGAGAAGTCCGATTTTGCTCTGTTCAAGGAGCACCTCGAGAGGATGGTCGACTATGCCCGCAAGTTCGCCGAGTACTACGGATATGAGGACTCGCCGTACGACGCCCTGATCGAGGAATTCGAGCCGGGGATGACGAGCGCAGAGTTGAAGACGATCATCGAACCGCTGCGCGAAGAACTGGTCCCGTTCATCAAGCGCCTAATGGAGGAGGGAAAGCGCCCCGAGGACGGGTTTATGAAGGGCACGTTCCCCGACGAGATGCAGCGGGCTTTGTCTTTGAAAGCGCTCGAAGCGATGAACTACGACTTCGATGCTGGAAGGCTTGATCCGACGGTGCACCCGTTCACCACAAGCATCGGCCCAGGGGATGTGCGCATTACGACCCGCTTCCTTCCACACAATATCCTCTCCGGTCTCACGAGTTCGATGCATGAGGGCGGTCATGCCCTCTACGATCAGGGGATCCCCGATGAGCTTCGCTGGAGTGGTCTGGATGAAGGGGCATCCTTCGGGATACATGAGTCTCAATCGCGAACGTGGGAGAACCTGGTCGGCCGCAGTCGTCCGTTCTGGAAGTTCTTCGCGCCGATCGCTGGTGAGATCGTCCCTCAACTCTCCTCCGTCTCCGCTGAGGACCTGTACCGCGCGGCAAACATCGTGGAGCCATCCCTAGTCCGCGTGGAGGCCGATGAGGTTACGTACAACCTGCACATCATGCTCCGCTTCGAGCTGGAGGAGGGGCTGATCACTGGGAAGATCGACACGGCTGATCTACCTGAGCTGTGGCGCGATGCCATGAAACGCTACCTTGGGGTTGTCCCCGAGGATGACGCGCATGGAGTGCTGCAAGATGTGCACTGGTCAAGCGGTCTGTTCGGCTACTTTCCTTCTTACATGCTGGGAAACCTGTACAGTGCACAGTTCTTCGCCGCTGCACGACGGGAGATTCCCGACCTCGGAGAGAAGATCGCGAGTGGGAACCTCTCGGAACTGCTCGCTTGGCTACGGAAGAACATTCATCAGCACGGGAAGATGTACGAGCCGAAGGAGCTGATTGAGCGGGTCACCGGTGAGAAGCCAGATCCCTCTTACTTTGTCCGCTACATTGTGGACAAGTACACCGACGTCTACGATCTGCACTAGGCAGACGCAGGTTCAAAAGGGGCGCTGCGTAGAAAGAGCAGAAGGATCGTCGCGGTAGAGTAGAGG
>CAYQFN010000292.1:0-1589 GCA_964416685.1 uncultured Thermotogae bacterium
GTGAGCGCCCTGTTTGCCTCTCAAACAGGCGGACTGCCGCGTTGAGCTTTGGACTATGGGCTTCATTTAGACTTACGACTATTTTTCCCCTCTTTCACTCGCCCGATTGCAGATGTGCGCTTGAGCCGAATTGCATTCTTCGTGTCCTTCGTGCTCTTCGTGGTGAATTCTCTCTGGCCTCCGGTTTTACTTTGCAACCGGCATCCATCCCGTGTAAACCGAGATTAGATGCCACCACCCACTCGAAACAGCAAGCAGCCAAACTTTCTTTGTGGCGCAAGCCCTTGCGGGTAGAGTTGATCGTTTCGCAAAGGGTATGTTATTCGGGAGGTTAGATAGATGTGGCCTTGGGAAGCATGCCAGCAAAGAACACGAGAAGTGCCTCACACTGCAAGAGAACACTACCAATCGGAGGAGGTCATCGTCCTGTACCAGTTCGAGATGCTTGAGCATGAGCACCGCGGGTATGGTACCTGGGGCTCGATGTGTTGAAACAGGAGGAACGACCGGAGACGAAAGAGACACTCGTTACGATAGCCAATGATCTTTTTACTGGGCACAGCGAAACGGTGTCCTTGTTAGAAATGGCGCCATAACCCATTAGAGCACCCCGGCAACCACGCTCGTCCCAGTCGAGCTAGGCTGCTTGGGGGTACTCAACATTTCTTGATGAGGGTTGAGGTTGGGTTTGCCCTAGCGGAAGCTCCTGCGCCGCACCCCACGCCGTCCCAAGGAACGAGGAAGTCTAGATGAAGTCGAGCTTCTTCTTGGGAACTGCCGCTGTGGATCGAACCCATCACCGTAGTCGAACTCGGGCACACTGCGGCGCTCGAGCTTGGTTCCCAGGGTCTTTTCGATCTCGTGAACCATCATGCTGTCGCCACGAATGGCCAGGGTGAACGCCTCTCCCGAGTGTTCCGCCCTTCCGGTGCGGCCGATGCGATGCGTGTAGGCGTCGACCGTGTCCGGCATGTCGAAGTTGACCACATGGGAGATCTGCGATACGTCGATCCCACGCGCCGCGATGTCGGTGGCGACGAGCATGTCGGTCTTCCCGTTGCGGAAGCCGTTGATCGCTCTCTGCCGCTGATTCTGCGTCATATTCCCCTGCAGCGCTGCGGCGCGGTATCCCTTCTTCTTCATGTACACGGCGAGGCTCTGCGCGCGGTGCTTGGTGCGTGTGAACACGAGCACACGGCCGGTCTTCGTCCGCTGCAGCATCGCTACTAAGAGCTCCTTGCGGCGGTCTTGCGGGACGGGATAGAGGGCATGTGAGACCGTCTTTGCCGGTGCGATCATTCCGATCTGCACCGTCTCCGGATTACTGAGAATCCTGCTAGCTAGCGCGCGAATGTCCTTGGGCATGGTCGCCGAGAAGAAGAGGGTCTGGCGCTTTTCCGGCACCTGCCTGATAATTCTCTTAATGTCTGGGAGGAAGCCCATGTCGCACATGCGGTCGGCCTCATCGAGGACGAGGACCTCTACATGCGAAAGGTCGAGCGCTCCTGCGTCGACGTGATCGAGCAGACGGCCTGGGCAAGCAACAACGATCTCCACCCCGCGGCGCAGGGCAGCCAACTGTGGCTTCT
>CAYQFN010000293.1:0-1579 GCA_964416685.1 uncultured Thermotogae bacterium
AGATCCTTGTTCCGATCGATGGTTCGAGTTACTCGATGAAGGCCGGTGAGTACGGCATCAGTCTCGCCAAGTCCTACGGCGCAGCGGTCATCTCTCTCTACGTAATCGATGAGACAGCCGTGCGATCACTGGAGCGTGTGACGGGGCAAGACGCGCAGACACTACGCCGAAAACTCCATAAGGAAGGGGAGACCTGCCTGCACAGCCTGCACAAACGCGCTTCCGAGAAGGGGGTGGAGCTGACTGAGGTCGTCAAGGAAGGGCTCCCGCATCGGGTGATCGTCGACCTGGCGCAGGAAGAGGGCGTCGATCTGATCGTGATTGGGAAGGTGGGACAGCGCGGCCCACGCCGAATTCTAATTGGCTCTGTCACAGAGCGCGTGCTTGAGGCGGCGAAGTGCCCGGTATTGGTCGTGCGGCCCGAGTAGCATGAGAGTCGAGTACAAAAAGGCCTTGCTTCTGAGCGCCACACGTTTCCTATGTATTATGGATAGTGGCGCAACTGCCGTATGATACATGGATGCCATACGAACGGCCGGGCGCAGGCCTCAACATCCCTTTTTCAGGGCACTACCATTTGTTCACTGCTTCACAGGTGACGAAGTTCTCACGGCCTTCCTACTCCCCATGGAGAGGGAATTTCCATGTTTGTGATAAATGTACGGATGGCGATGAATCGCTAGCCGCCTAGCTTTTCTCTCTATTAGAAACTGATTGATCCTGTTTGATATTTCTCTTGACTTGCTTAGTCGATTCGTGTTACAGTGATTGCGGAGTGGGGTAGGAGCTGGTACAGGGCGGTTGGTATGTGAAGCCCGGAATCAAGTTTCTAATCTGGTCTTTCTCAAATCCCGATAAGGAAGATACGGTAGTGAAGCAACAACATACCTATCAAGACGACGAAATAATCGACAAGAGTCTACTGTTGAGTCTAGCTATTCTTGCTGAGGCAAACGGGAGATCGGTTACAGAGGAACTAAACATCGCCGTCTCTTCCTACGTCAAGGACAGGCTCCCACGCGAGCTGGGAAGTGAAATCCTGCCGCTTTTTGCGGATATGGCCGGGGCGGATCGCTTCCTCTCCTAGAGCATTCCGGTGTTTTCTCTATCAGGATACCTAGTCGGGTTGTCCCTGTCTTTCTTTTCACTGGCTATCCGATACTTGCAGGATCCTCCATGCTCGATCGTCCATGAACACTGCCCGCGGAGCGCTCTCATCCGCGTTATCCTTAACCCGCCAAACACTTCCTGTGAACCCATTTGGAAGGCCCCTTAGCTGCTCCGTTACGGCCGTTGCTCCTCTTGGACTGTCGATCAAGTAGAGGAAGAATAGCCGGTTGTACAAGGCGTGGATCGAGATTTCTGGCCCTTGTCTGATCTATTTCTGCTCCGAACTGCGTTACGACGAACACCCACTGCGGGAGACCAAGGAAGTAGGTCGCGAAGAAATCGGAGAGCGGCACGTCAGACGGGGTCTGAACATAGCTTGTAGTAACCGTGGCGTAGTATGTGGTAAGAGACTTCGGATCAACGCTGCTGGTGCTGCTGAAGTCTATCTCTTCCGTCTTCCCGGTTGAGG
>CAYQFN010000294.1:0-1577 GCA_964416685.1 uncultured Thermotogae bacterium
CATTCACCAGTTTTCCCATTACCCTTCACTCATCACAGGTCACTGCTTCCCGGCCTTGGACTCCCGACTCTAGACTCCCGACTCTAGACTCCCGACTCTCGACTGGCTCTCTGTCACGCATCACTCATCCTTGTTTTCGTGGTCCTCGATGATCTGAAGAAGTGTTCGGTAGAGTCTTCTAATGTCATCGATTTCCTGCTGGAGGATACCGTGGAGTACTTCTACGTCAATGTTGTTATAGACATGAACAACTCGATTGCGGAAATGAACCATGCTGATGTAACGATCCTGGTCTTTGGGATCGATGAACCGAGCCTCTGTCAGAATCTCTATTACTTCGGCACTGAAACTGGGAGTCTTTAGTCCTAACTCAGCGATGATATAACTCCCGATATCGATAAGCGCTTGAATAGAGATCTGTAACCTATGAAGAGCGGAATCGACGTTTCGAAAATCGGAGCAGAATTCCTGGTAATCCTTGACGCGCAACAACTCAAGTTTCTCGATACTTTCGGGAATCACCTCAAGCTTACTCTGAACGTCAGCTGTTCTCATTGTAGGCCACACCTCCGCAACCATCCTTTCTTCTGGAATTGCCTTGCCCAACGCAGCGTCGGTTCAAAGTCCAGGTACGCCTGGGTAATCTTCCGCTCGTAGCAGTGGCGGGCTTCAGGGTGCGCATCGTAGATCACGCGGCCGGTGCGTATCACGGTATGCTGAAAGCTAATGGAACGTCCGTTCAGCGACATAAGATCGATCTCGCTCGCTTGTGTATTCAGGATCCGTTGAATCCGGTAAGACAAAAGGCCTTCAGCATAGGCTAGATCTGCGCCTGTGGGAGCACTCTCGTCAAGGATCAACGCAATGTCCAAGTCGCTCAATGGCCCGGCTTTGCCCCGAACCGTGGAGCCAAATTGGTAAGCGGCAATAACGTAGGGATACTCCTCAAAGAGAATAGCCAAGTCTAATCTTGTCCTCTGGTCAAGTAAACCTAGTTTCGTCCTCATCAAGAACACCTCGATCCCTGAATTGCGCCTTTACAATTCTAGGGCTGGCAGAGGCTGGGGTCAAAAGAGATCTCCTACAGATGCCCTAGGCCTGCTGCACTCTCCTAGTAGTGATTCGTTCTTGGCGCCGTCTTCGCAACTGGTACAGGCGTCTGCCCAGGGCAACCCACATCCACGAAGCGTCTCCACTAGGGCAGAAATGGTGGGACATGTGCTGCCAACTTGCAGTAACAAGAAACCATCTTCAAGGAGCAATGAGAAGGCCCATCTCGTCCGGCTTCAGATTGTAGATTAGGTTCGAAAGCTGCTCGCCGTTGGCAAGGTCTTCGTAATGAAGAAAGAGGCGCGCATTACGGTCATGGAGGTCCTGATAGATATGATCAATCCTGTCAGTATTAAACGTGCTTACCCGGCGGATGAGACCGTGTGCCTGATCTCTCCTGCTCATCATCGTTCTTAGATCCTGACCTCGCTCTCTTTCCGCCGTATACTCCCGACCGCCGACTCCCGACTCCCGACTGGTTTTCCGTCACCCATCCCTGCTTCCCGGCCTTGGACTCTAGACTGACG
>CAYQFN010000295.1:0-1572 GCA_964416685.1 uncultured Thermotogae bacterium
AGCGGTGCGATCGAAAACGAACTGATCCTCCGTGCCGGCGGCAAGAATGTGTTCTGCGATGTTCAGGGATTTCCGCAAGTAAGCTTGGAAGAGGTTGTCTCTCGCGACCCTGAGGTGATCTTTACCGATCCCTCTCAGATCGAGAACATCACGTCTAACACGCTGCTTAAGACTGTGTCAGCGGTAAAGAACGGCCGGGTTTACGGGATCAACGCTGCGTCGATCACCTCCACCAAGGTTGCAGAGGTCCTCAAGCAGATGGGCGAATTCCTCCATCCGGAAGGATAGCGATCGGTAATCAGGCTGCTCCGCAACCCTCTTCCCCTTGTGGGTTGCGGAGCAAGGCGAGAGGCGGAACGGAAGCTTTCAGCGATAAGAAGCTATCAGCTGTCAGCACTCAGCTATCATCTAAGCGCATGCTCTGCTGTACACTGATGGCAGGGCACTGGTTGCTGATCGGTAGAGAACACGTGCTCTACCGGTAGAATGCTTGAAACTAGGGTTCGAGCTCGAGGACGAGCGGTAGAAAAGATTTGTGCAATAAACTCTAATAAGAGGAAGGATAGTTGAACCGGAAGAGAATTTATTCCAGAAGGTTGGTTTTCGCAGTACTGCTCGTCTTGACAGTTCCCACTCTCTTTGTTGGAGTAGCCATTGGTCCGGTTCACATCCCCATCTCAGATACACTTTCTTACCTGGTAGGACAGGGAGTTTCCGTTGATGGTTCTCCGTCCGTCTCTCGCCTGATCATCTCCCAGATCAGGCTCCCGCGGGTGTTGTTGGGCCTGCTGGTCGGTTGTGCTCTTGCTATCTCCGGAGGGACTATGCAGGGGTTGTTTCGCAACCCGCTGGCGAGTCCGTATGTCCTCGGGATCGCTAGTGGCGCCTCTACCGGCGCATCTTTAGTGATTCTATTAAATCTACGCGGGGCTCTATTTCTTCCGTTGGGGGCCCTCACCGGAGGTCTTCTCGCGGCAGGGATCGTCTACCGCTTGGGGCAGGAACGGAGCAAGAAGACCTCGGTCTACACGTTAATCCTCGCTGGGGTAGCCGTAGGTGCGCTCTTTTCGGCCGTCACGAGCTTCACCATCTTTCTATGTTCAGGGAGCGAAAAGGTGACCGATGTCATCTTCTGGACCATGGGAGGGTTAGGACGAGCCAATTGGACCTACGTGTACGTATTAACGCCGATCGTTGTGCTCGGAAGCGTAATATTGATCGCCTTCTCACGTGACCTGAACGCGCTTTCCCTGGGGGAGGAAGAAGCCTTTCATCTGGGAATCGATCCGGAGATGAGCAAGCGCATCATGTTGGGAGTGGCCACTCTCCTCACCTCATCCGCAGTGGCCTTCGCTGGCACGATCGGATTTGTCGGGCTGATTATCCCGCATATCATGCGGTTGATCATCGGACCGGATCACCGGTACCTCCTGCCGGCAACGGCGATTGCGGGAGCGGTCTTCCTCGTGTGGGCCGACATGCTAGCGCGCACAGTCGCCAGCCCGGCTGAAATGCCAGTGGGGATCATCACCGCATTCCTTGGGGCCCCGTTCTTCCTGTACCTCTTGAAAA
>CAYQFN010000296.1:0-1560 GCA_964416685.1 uncultured Thermotogae bacterium
TCGAGATGCTGGCATCTAGGTGAATCTTGTGAAGTCCTTCATCCACCACTTGGAACGGATGTTCCCCCTTAGCAAAGTGACAAAGTCGTTCCCAGACGGTGTTTCCTAGGGTTTTCTGCTAGATTGTAGCCACTAATATATGATAGTTATCTCTTGACATGGTGGTAATACTCCTGTATAATGTAGTCACTATGTACGTTGATACTTCAACTGTGCACACGTCGACCGGTAAGAGCTACACACGCCACCTGCTGCGTGAGTCATACCGCGAGGAAGGTAAAGTCAAGCATCGCACGATCGCTAATCTCTCCTCCTGTACACCGGAGGAGATCGAGGCGTTACGGTTAGCGCTGAGTCATAAACATGATCTCTCGGTATTGGTAAATCTGAAGGATGATCTTCGCCTGGAACAGGGATTGTCCGTGGGAGCGGTGTGGACGGTGTTTTCTGTTGCTAAGCGCTTGGGGATAGTGGATGCCCTTGGATCTAGTCGTGCTGGTAAGCTGGCGCTGTGGCAGGTGATCTCCCGAGTGATCGATCAGGGGTCACGGTTGTCGGCGGTGCGATTAGCGGAATCACATGCCGCGTGTGACGTGCTGAACCTGGCTAAGTTCAATGAAGACGATCTGTACAGCAATCTGGACTGGTTGAGAGAGAACCAGGCGAAGATCGAGGATCATCTGTACATGGAGCGGAACGAAGAGAGAGCAGGCGAAGATGATCAATCAGCTGCACCGCAGTTATTCCTGTATGACGTAACGAGCAGCTACTTGGAGGGGACAAAGAACGAGCTTAGTGCATTTGGCTACAACCGGGACAAGAAGAAAGGGAAGCGACAGATCGTGATTGGACTGTTGTGTGATGAGGCGGGGATACCGCTGTCGATCGAGGTATTCACCGGGAACACGAAAGACCCACAGACTGTTAGCTCACAGGTGAAAAAGGTAGTGCAGCGGTTTGGTGGGGGGAGTGTCACCTTTGTCGGGGATCGGGGGATGATCAAGTCCGATGAAATTGAGGAGCTGAACAAGGAGGGATTCCACTACATCACGGCGATCACCAAACCGCAGGTTAGGAAGCTGTTGCGGACAGGCGTGATCCAGATGGCACTGTTCGATGAACAATTAGCGGAGGTAGAGACAGATGAGGGGATCCGCTATGTCTTGCGGCGCAATCCGATACGGACGTTGGAAGTGAGGAAGACGCGACAGGAGAAACTGAGAGCGGTGGAGGAGACAGTTGATGACCGGAACCAGTACCTGGCGGAGCATGCACGGGCGCGCGTTGAGGTGGCACAACGGAAGGTGCGAGAGAAGATTCAGCAACTGAAGCTGTCGGGGTGGCTGAGTGAGAGAGTAAACGGACGAGTGATCTCACTTGCTGAAGACACGGGGGCCTTAGCAGAGGAGGCCAAGCTCGATGGGTGCTATGTGTTGAAGACGGACCTTGGGAAGGAAGTAGCATCCAAAGGGACGATCCACGCGAGGTACAAGGATCTAGCGTTAGTAGAGTGGGCGTTCCGCACCAGCAAGACGGTTACCCTGGAGGTGAGGCCGGTAC
>CAYQFN010000297.1:0-1560 GCA_964416685.1 uncultured Thermotogae bacterium
CCATATCAGACCGTGATTATGATTCGGCGAGTCGCGGGATATCATTGGCTCCTGAGGAGTGCCATGTCTTCACCACGATGTCCGCAAGGCTATAGGGGTCGTGTCTTGTTTTTTGCGTTCTTACCTTTCTCTCTTTCTCTCTGAAGAATTCGACTTACCGCTGCGTAATGGAGGCTAACCTACTCGCCGATCTCACTAGGTTGGCATCATGCGGCCAGGTTATATTATTCGGATGCAAAAAACAAGACACGACCCCCATGCTGTAGTTGTGTTAGAGTCCAGGCATGTGGTGTATGAAGGAGGGAGACCTTGAGAAAAGCGACCATCGTTGCCATCCTCGGGAACAAACTACGCTGACATTGTTCAGCACGAGGAGGAAACGATGGTCAAAGAAAGGATAGAAAGTTTAGCCTGGCTACGCAAGCGGGTGGAGGAAGCGGATACGGACTTGCTGCGGGAGATGGTCAAGGAAATGGCACAGATGCTGATGAGCGCGGAAGCGGACAGTATATGCGGTGCTGAGTACGGGGAAAGGAACCCAGACCGGGTCAACCAGCGCAATGGGTATCGCACACGCCGGTGGGACACCCGTGCTGGTACAATCGACCTCGGGATCCCCAAATTGCGCAAAGGGAGTTACTTCCCCTCCTGGCTGCTTGCGCCCCGTCGGCGAGCAGAACGCGCACTGATGGAAGTAGTAACCGAGAGCTATGTGCGCGGAGTCTCCACACGTAGAGTCGACGGGTTAGTGAAGAAGTTAGGGCTTGAGGGGATTTCCAAGAGTCAAGTCTCACAGTTAGCCAAGGAGCTTGACGAAAGGGCGGAGGAGTTTCGTCATCGTCCGTTGGATGATGGGCCGTACACGTTTGTGTGGCTCGATGCGATGACCCAACGGGTGCGGGAAGAGGGCCAGGTAGTGAATGTGATTACAGTGATTGCCATTGGAGTGAACAATGATGGCAGAAGAGAGATATTAGGGATAGATGTATTTACTACTGAGGATGAAGCTGGATGGAAGGCATTTTTACATAGCTTAGTTGCAAGAGGACTTTCTGGGGTGAAGCTGGTGATCTCGGATGCGCACCAGGGGCTGAAGAACGCGATTGCGAGCGAGTTACCCGGTAGTGGGTGGCAGCGGTGTCGGACACACTTCATGCGTGATCTGCTGTCCAAGGTTCCCAAGAAGGGACAGAAGCGGGTGACGGCCCTGGTGCGATCGATCTTTGCTCAACCGGATGAGGAGCGGGTACGGGCCCAGCATGAGTGGGTGGTGGAGATTCTAGAAGAGCGCTACCCAGAAGTGGCAGCAATGGTCGATGAGGCGAGGGAAGAGATCCTGGCGTTTGCGGTGTTTCCGCATGCGCTATGGCGAAAGATCTGGTCGAACAACCCGCTGGAGCGGCTTAACCTGGAGATCAGGCGGCGTACTGACGTAGTGGGGATCTTTCCCAACCGGCCAGCGGTCATTCGGTTGGTGGGAGCAGTTCTGGCCGAGCAGAACGATGAGTGGCTCATCGCCCGACGTTACATGGGCCTAGAGCTGTTGAAACAAGCACAACA
>CAYQFN010000298.1:0-1525 GCA_964416685.1 uncultured Thermotogae bacterium
GCCTCGGTTTTCTTTTTTCTGCGCTGTTTTTTCTCTCCGGATAGAGCACTGTAGCAGTCTTTTCTCATTGAAAGATGAGCATGAACACGTGAGCTGTTAGGTCAATATACCCGGTTTGGAGAAGGAACGAAAGAGCTTGATTTTCTCCTCCTGCATCAGCTTAGCGCTTTCGGCGTCACTACGTTGCTTCTCCACCTCCTTTAAGGATTCCATCGTTACCCCTTTCTTCAAGAACTGCTCTGGTTTAGTCAGTGTTTGCAGCTTCTCAAATGGTGTCAAGTAGTCGTTGTACTCTTTCTTGATCTTCCCCTTGCCATCCACCGTCTCTGTGGCAAACCCACATGGACGATGGAAGTTCAGGTATTCGTTGAACGTCTCATTGTAGAACGACTGGATCTTCGTTGCCTCAGACTGTGGAATGTGCCAGTGGCCCATGTGCTTACGAATGATGCTGCCATTCTTCCCCTCTACCAACGCTTGGTCGTTGGTATGGCGTGCTCGGCTCTTGGTGAACTCAATCAGTAGCTTGTTGAGCAGCTCCACCACTTTCTTGTTCACATACTCGCTTCCGTTGTCTGAGTGAAACCCATGAATGGTAAATGGATACTGGTCCATGAGATGTTTGAGCACAGGCACGAGGTAGTGTTCACTAATCTTCTCTACACAGCCGATCACCTCCCATTGTGTCACCTCATCAATGGTATTAATGTGGTACACCCCTTTCACCCCGTTGAGGTCCCCTTGATGCACCGTGTCCACTCGGATGTACCCTGGCTTACCCTGTGGATCAGGACGCCGTCGTTCTCCATACTTACAGGATGATGGCTTGGTCTTCTCAATGGTCAGGGTGTGATTACGGTAGAATGAGCCTTGCCGTAATCGGTACAGGTGAGCAACAGAGATCTCGCTCAGTCTCTCATACTCACTCTTTCCAAACAGGGTGTACTCTCGTTTGAAGATGGCCACAGTTGCCTTGCCTGACAATCGCTCGTTATTGTTGTCCAGTTCCGCCAACAGGAGCTGATCCTCTCTGGTGTACTTGGTGGGAAACGAGTGTCGTTTGTAGGGCCGTACCCGTACATGACCACTACGGCGAAACTGGGTGATGAGCCTTGTCAATTGTGAGTCAGAGATCCCAGTTATCTTGCGCATGTAACATCTAAGCACCCCTTTCTCCGAGCGAGGACGAGAACGGTACTTGTAGGAACGCAACGTACGCTCAATCCAGGCATAAATCTCTTCCCGTGAACCTCCCTTGAACGTCAAGACACCACTCGAAGCGAGAAGTGCCTTCAGTTCGCCAATATCCATTACGCGTTTGTCTGCCATCATTAGAATCATGCCTCCTATGATGTGACCCACGCGCTTGCGATGCCAGTGATCCCTCATGCTCATCTCGCATGAGATTCACTGCCTCGCTTCATGCTCATCTTGTATGAGACAACTCTGGCATTTGCAGAAGTTGTGCTGTGTGGATATGGTGAGTTTCGAGGTGATCACGATGAAGCAGCAACTAGCAAGAGCA
>CAYQFN010000299.1:0-1519 GCA_964416685.1 uncultured Thermotogae bacterium
TAAGTCGAGTAGTTAACCGTGCGCTTGAAGTGCAGAACCAACTGGTCCAGAACTATCGGGGTCGCTTTATGAGCAGTATCTTTGCTCCCCCTCGAGGGATGATGCTTATGTGAGGGGGATCGATGAGGTCGCAGGATCGGTCATCGAACAGTTACAGGGGACGGAAGCCGTCTACGTGACGCTCGGCATAGACGCCTTCGATCAGGCGTTCGCGCCTGGGACGGGGACACTCGAGGCCGGCGGTCTCTCCACTCGCCAGGTGTTGGATCTCTTGCGAACGGTCTTCTCCGATCTGCCGGTACGCCGCTCGACATCGTGGAGGTCTCGCCTTCACTCAATCACTCCGACATCACGTCCGTGGCTGCCATCAAGGTGATCTACAGGGCGTTCGGCTGGGTGCATGCGAAGACCTCCGCGAAGGTTCAGTAGGTGAAGCGGACAACCTCGATCTTCTCAGTGGAGCCGATGGCTCCAGAGAAGGTACGTTCTTCTCCGTTGACAATGAGCTTGACCTTCCATATCACCTTCTGGTTCTTGCCGCACGTATCAGAGTAGTCGATGACAACCGTGTACTCACCGGATGGCGCGTTCTCCGTGGGCCAGTAGATGTTCTCCGGCCCGCCGTGCGCTGTCGGGTTGCACGCATCGTGCCAATCCATAACTCCTCCACTCCGGGAGGGTTGATTGCGCCACCAGACATCGTCTCCAGCCGGATCGATCACGTGCAGATCGAGATCACACGTGCCCTTCCAAGTCAGCGTGACCTGAATATCGCCCGTTCCGAGGAGTTCGGGGGGAACGACGAATCCCGTACTGGTAGTGTCTGAAAGCGGATCTGTCGGGTGCGGGAACACTCTGTACACGTTCGGCTTGATCTTTGCCTTGTGCAGCAGCTTGGGAGTGATCCCGCCGATGATCGAATCGACGACCCACTTGTTGTCGGTGATGCTCCACACAGCGTTTTGTGCGTACCGATCAGACCATACGCCGAACTGATCAATCTGTTCGAGGAGCCTTATCAGCAGATTGACGTTCTCGTTCGGCCAATCGGAGAGGGGAGGAGCGACGTCAAGGATCTGGCCAGCCTTGGGCGTCCCCTTGTCCCAGTCGAGGCAGAGGGTCCATATTCCTTCCACACTATCGCCGGCGCGAAGGGGAATGTCGGCATCGCGGGTAACGACCATGTTTTGATCCGAACTGCTCTTGTTGAGGAGCACATCACCGCGCCTCACCTGCAGGGTTAGATCCTGATCGAGATCTCCATTAGCGATTACCTGTACAGTATTGCCCAGATACCCGCCAAGGCTGACGAGCTGGACCATGCCCGAGCTTGCCGCACGCATCAAAGAGACTGTCTCCGCACCGAACCCGCCAATGACAAAGGACAAGATGCACGTTGTTAGCAGCAATATGATACTGATGTGCCGCATTGACTAAAACACCTCCGTGTTGTTTGCCTTGCCTCTGCAAGAGTATAGCCGTTGGTTGGCCAGATCGGAAGTTCTAGCGCGTGTCTGAC
>CAYQFN010000300.1:0-1514 GCA_964416685.1 uncultured Thermotogae bacterium
TTGATACACCGCGTGCTTGCGGCGGGGTAGTTCATACAGGGTCTTCCTTGTCGCCGGTTATTAGGCCATCGACGATCGTGATCAGCCTGCTTACGCGGTCCAGAAGCCGAGAGTCATGCGTGGCGAATAGGAAGGTCGCTCATCGCTCCGAGTTCAACCGGCGCATCAGATCGATCAACTCGTGGCTCGTCGCCGTGTCGAGATTGGCCGTCGGCTCGTCTGCAAGAACGATCGATGGCTTCGCAATGACTGCGCGGGCTACAGCGACACGCTGCTGCTCTCCGCCGGAGATTCGATTGGGATACTGATTGGGATACTGATTTCCGCGCCAAATAGTCAGGAACTTCGGTCTAGAGGCTAAGTAGGATTCTCAACCGGTCTTCGACTTGCAGGAGCGTTGTGTTGTTCACGGTGCCCCAGCGTTCTCTGAGGCGCTGTCTGGATATCGAACGGACATCCTCGCATTTGACGTAGCTAACTTGCTTCACGCCTCCTTCAGGAGGCTGGATCTCAACGTGAAACGGGATGCCCTTGGCTTTGCTGGTCAGAGGAAGGACCACCACCAGTTCCGCTGGCCCTACATTGAAGGTATCCACCGATACCACGAGAGCCGGACGGTGTCCACCCTGCTCGTGTCCTAAAACCGGGCTTAGGTCTACGCCCCAGATCTCTCCGCGCGTTGGGTAGGGCATCAGGAGTCCTTCAGATCATCACCTGATGTAGCATCCCAGGCCTTGCGTTCGGCAACTTCCTCGGCCCATCGGGCATCGTCTTGCCTCAGCGCCATGTACGCTCGGTTCGCACGGTCTAGGAAAACATTCCGCCTGTATGCTTCGATGGCTTTATCCAGAACAACCTGGGTCTTCTGCCCCGTCTGATTTGCGATCTGGTCCAGAGCTCGCTTTGTTTCACGCTTGATCCTCACGGTTGTGGTCGTCATGAGAGTCCCTCCATCGATTTGCCAGCGTGCAGTATACATATGTGTTACACTTTTGTCTACACAATGCCTATGACAGAGCGCATCAACCATCTATTGTTTCCGCTATCTCACTCTATTTCTGCCTCTCCGGCTTGACGCACAATCGGTGTTCTATTAAACTAGCACACTATGACTGTAGGAAAGACTTGGGATCTCGACATGGCAGCAGGGCCAATATATCGGCAGATTGCCCAGCATGTGCGTCGTGCACTCGCATGTGGGGTGATCAAATCTGGGGATCGCCTCCCCTCGGTGCGTGAGCTAGCACAACAGCTAAAGGTAAACCAGAACACCGTTGTTCATGCCTATTCTCAGTTGGAGCGGGAAGGAATAGTCGAGACAAGGCGCGGCTTGGGAACGTTCATCCGGGATGGTATTCCAGTGGCCGTGTCACAACGCGAGTTACTGATCGCGGCGGCGCAGCGCTACGCACGGGAGGTGCTGGCGCTTTCAGTCTCACCTGGGGAAGCGATAGAGATCGTACGGGAGGTGCTCGATGCTGGCGATGTTGGATGACGTTACCAAAGTCTACGGA
>CAYQFN010000301.1:0-1505 GCA_964416685.1 uncultured Thermotogae bacterium
GCCCGCGCACCTGGTACTCGACTGCGTTTAAGTGTGTCTGAGGATCGCGACGCAGTACCTCGAAGACCAACTGACGCAACTCTTCCTTGTCCATGCACACCCCTCCGTGACAACGATACAGCAGGTGTGCCACTCCGACAAGGAAACGCGTTGCGTGTAGCTGAAGACGGTTGTAGGGAGTCTGTAAATCGGCTATATTGTCAGACAGCCTACACCGGGTGGCGTGCCGCCACAGACCGGGCGACGGTTACCACTCTAAATAAGGAGGACGGATGAAACTGGTGATCGATGGAGCACGGATTTGGAATGGGGCGAGCGAATTCTACGAGAAGGGAACGATCGTCATCGACGATGGGAAGATTGAAGCAATTCTTACGGGGGATGAGCGGGATCGCTACAATCCGCCAGCAGGGGCGGGAATTATTGATGGCGATGGGAAGCTGGCGATCCCTGGGCTGGTCAACGCTCACACGCACCTGTACAGCAGTCTCTCCCGTGGGATGGCCCTACCCAACTACTCGCCAAGAACGTTCACGCAGATTCTGGAACAGATGTGGTGGCGACTAGATAAGGCCCTCGATGCATCGTCGGTGCGTATGAGCGCTCTCGTCGGTGCGATGGAGGCGGCCCGCTGCGGAGTGACGACCCTGATCGATCATCATGCCAGTCCCCATGCCGTCACCGGGAGCCTCGCCGCGGTGAAGGATGCGGTGAACAAAGACGTCGGCCTGCGGGGAGCGTTCTGCTACGAGCTCTCCGACCGCGATGGGATGGAGATCCGCGACGAGGGGATCGAGGAGAATCTTGATTTCCTCGCAAACGATGATCCGAGCGATTCCATGAGCACCGCCCTGTTCGGGATACACGCATCGTTCACCATCTCCGATGACACCATATCGAAGGTGGCGGAGAGGATTCCAAGCGGCGCCGGTGTGCACATTCACGTCGCCGAGGGTCCGGAGGATGAGGAACAATGCGAGTCTGAGCACGGAATGCGGATCGTGCAGCGTTTGGGCAAGTTTAACCTGCTGCGGGAGAAATCGATCCTCGCCCACTGCCTGCACATCGACGAGGCGGAGAAGGATCTTGTGGCGGAGAGCAAGGCGATCGTTGTCCACAACCCCAGATCGAACATGAACAACGGCGTTGGGGTCTTCGACATGGACGGCTTTCTCAAGCGCGGGATCACGGTCGGCCTGGGGACGGACGGCGTGGGGTCGAACATGCTGACCGAGTTGTTCACCGCCGGAATCCTGCAGAAGGTATCGACCGGAGACTCGCTTGCCGCTGGATTCGACGACCTGAAGACGATCCTGTTCGACAATAATCCGCAGATCGCCTCACGTCTCCTGGGCGCTCAACTCGGCCGCATCGCTCCCGGATATGCGGCGGACATCGCGCTCTTTGACTACAACCCACCAACGCCGATCGATGCTGGAAACGTCCTGGGACACCTGCTGTTCGGGATCGCCGTGCACGACCTGCAAGTATCCGACCTTATCGTC
>CAYQFN010000302.1:0-1500 GCA_964416685.1 uncultured Thermotogae bacterium
GCTCCGTCAAAGTATGCGAGGCGGCCTGGATGGATCAGTGATGGGCAATGGGTGATGCCTGATGAGAAAGAAGAAAAAGCATTCTCTCTCAGGGGACTGTCTGCTGGTGTCCGGCAGACAGGGCGTAAAGACCTGTCTAACTTGCCAGAGAATCGTCTCTGCACATTTTGCGTGTCACCGTCTTTCCCTTCGCGTTCTTGGCCCTGCCTGTGTGTCCGCATCAGGCAGGCCTTGAGTGAGCGATCAGAAACGGCGAATGCGCAGCTCGGAATGCGGAACGAAGAGAGATATCACGAATTGTACGAATGGGACGCATCCAACGAATGAATAGACGTGGACGGTCCTTTGCATTGAGCAGTATTAGTGACATTTGAGGCACTCATGTCATTCGTGATTGGAGCAGTCTTTAGTGAGTCTAGTGATTTTGAACGAGCGACAACGAGCGGGGGAGAGGAAAGGCTCATGCGCCAGAAACAAGAAGCGAGGTTCAACTTGAGATTCCCTGTGGTCTTGCCACAGGGTTTCCGATGAGGGTGGCGTCTCGCTCACTTTACGATATGGTCTGCCCACAGTGACTCGATGTCGTAGAAGTCACGCGCCTCTTTGGTGAACACATGCACGACGATATCGCCATAGTCGAGGACCACCCATCGCTGCTCGCTCACACCTTCGCGATGGAGAGGCTTATGGGGAAGGTTCGCGCGTAGCGAGGAGACGATCGCCTTGATGTGTACAGGGTTCTCTCCCTCGGCGATGACGAAGTACTCCGTGGGAATAGGAGCGTCGCGCAGATCAATGACCACGCTGCGGATCCCTTTTTTCTCGTCGATGAGGTCGAGGATTCTGTCGAGCATGCTATTTTCGCTATTCATTGACATCAAATCCTTTCCCGGCGATCAATAGGAGATCGGTGCCGTCCGGTGTGTATGGCAGGAGAGCGTTATAGTGCTCAGCCAATTCGTCCGGGGAGACGATTGTTACCTCATCGGGCTGCGGAAGAGACGCCTGCAGGATCTGTGCCTTTGCCATATCGCTCAGCACGATGATGTACGTCTTGTCGTAGCCAAACGTCTCGGCGTTGGCAACCTTGTCTACCGCGAAGTCACGCGCTATCAGGTAGTTTGCCGTCCTACTTGCCACCATTCTCATGCCGTTTCCATTGAACACGGCCACGCTAATCTCACTGGGTGTGAGGAGGTCGATGCCCCTTATCATGCGCGCGACCATGCGCTCCATGCCCACCACTTGTGGCTCGAGGTAGCTGATACCATCAACAGTGACCGGTATGCCTGGGATCGTCGCCATCTGGATCTGTTCCATATCCACCCCGCGCACGGTCTTGGCCAGATCGTAGAGATCGACAAGGGACAGGTTCGTGTGCAGATACGGATTGATCGTTCGTATCATCTTGCGCAGGCTGTCGTAGTCGCTCTTTTGCACACCCTCTGCCAAGATCGCGGCAAGCAGCTTCTGCTGTCTGTCTATCCTCCCCAGATCGCC
>CAYQFN010000303.1:0-1493 GCA_964416685.1 uncultured Thermotogae bacterium
CCGCTGGCCGTACAGGTGGGGATCGATGTCCTGAAGAGAGGAGGAAACGCGATCGATGCGGCGATCGCTGTCAACGCCACGCTCGGCGTGGTCGAGCCGATGAGCTGTGGTCTTGGGGGAGACCTGTTCGCCATCGTCTGGGACGCCAAATCTGAGCGCCTGTACGGATTGAACGGTAGCGGGCGTTCCCCCTATTCCCTGAACAGGGATGTCTTTGTGGAAAGAGATCTCGATCGGATCCCTCTGCGCGGAGTCCTCTCCTGGAGTGTGCCTGGATGCGTCGACGGCTGGCACGTGTTGAGCGAGCGCTTCGGGCACCTCAGGATCGCTGAACTCCTTGCTCCAGCGATCGGCTACGCGGAGCATGGGTTCCCGGTGAGCCCGAGGATCGCTCGTGCCTGGGCAAGAGCGGCCGCTCTGCTGCGGCAAGATCCATTCTCCAGCGAGACCTTCCTTCCTGGTGAGGAGGCGCCCGCAGTAGGAGATGTGTTCTCCAATCCGAACCTTGCCCGTAGCCTGCGCGCGATTGCCAGAGAGGGACGGGACGCCTTCTACCTGGGAGAGATCGCGGAGAAGATCGTCGCCACAAGCGAGCGCCTCGGCGGGTATCTGTCGATGCGCGATCTCTCCAGTCACGAGTCGGAATGGGTCGAGCCGATCGGTGTCAAGTATCGCGACTATGATGTGTGGGAGCTTCCGCCGAACACGCAGGGCTTGGCGGTCCTCGAGATGCTGCGGATATTGGATGGATTCGACCTCGCCTCGATGGGGCACAATTCAGCCGATTACCTGCACCATCTCGTTGAGGCGAAGAAGCTCGCCTACGAGGATCGGGCACGTGCCTACGCCGACCCCGACTTCTACGTGCCACCGCTTGATCGGCTCCTCTCTGACGAGTACACATCGAGGCAGCGAGAGAGGATCAATCCTCTGCGCGCATCCCGTCAGTTCCCGCCGGAGGATGCCGCACTGCGCAATGGAGACACGGTCTACCTCACGGTCGTCGACCGTGAGAGGAACGCTGTCTCATTCATTCAGAGCAACTACTACGGCTTCGGATCGGGGATCGTCCCCTCTGGGGTCGGGTTCGCCATGCAGAACCGCGGCTGTCTGTTCAACCTCGATCCAAACGCGGCGAACAGCCTAGAGCCGCACAAGCGGCCGTTTCACACGATCATCCCTGGCTTCGTCACCAAGGATGGATCCCCCGTCTTCTCCTTCGGGGTGATGGGGGGCGATCAGCAGCCGCAGGGACAGGTGCAGGTGTTGTGTAACGTGCTCGATTTCGGGATGGACGTGCAGGAGGCGGGGGACGCGTTCCGCTTCCGCCACGACGGCTCCTCGACCCCGGTCGGCGATGTCATGGCGGATGGCGGGACCCTCTACCTGGAGCCGGGGATCCCGGAGACGGTGGCGGATGGGCTGCGCGCGCGAGGACACAATGTTACTTATAGAGACGGCGGATACGGAGGGTATCAAGGCATCTGGATCGA
>CAYQFN010000304.1:0-1492 GCA_964416685.1 uncultured Thermotogae bacterium
GTGGGGATCATCACCGCATTCCTTGGGGCCCCGTTCTTCCTGTACCTCTTGAAAAAGAAGGGGGCGCGTATGTGATGGAGATCACAGTTGAGGGGCTGAAATTCTCCTACAATGGGTCCCCTCTTCTCGATGGGATCGATCTAATCGTCACTGGAGGGGAGGTCCTCGTCATTGTAGGCCCGAATGGGTCGGGGAAGACGACACTCCTTAGGAACATCTCTGGGATTCTCTCCCCAGAGGTTGGTTCGGTCTACCTCGATATGACGCGGCTGCCCGAGCTCTCGATCACAGAACTTGCGCGCTACCTGGCGGTGGTAGAGCAGGAGCGAGAGATCGGTTTCGATTTCACCGTACGCGAGGTCGTCGCACTGGGGCGCCTCCCCCACCGAGGGCGATTCGCAAGAGAGACCAGGACCGACAAGCAGTGGATTGCGAGAGCGATGGAGCTTGCCAACGTGGCTCCCTTCGCTGAGCGCTCCATCCGTGAGCTATCAGGAGGGGAGAAACAGCGCGTCTTCCTGGCGATGGCCCTGGCACAGAATCCACGTGTACTCTTGTTAGACGAGCCGACGACTTACCTCGATATCAACCATCAGATCCAGATTATGGACATTGTTCGTCAACAGGCTGCAGCCGGTTTAACCGTACTTATGGCCATTCACGACCTCAATCTGGCTGCCCAGTACGCAGATCGGGTGGCTATACTGCACCGAGGGCGGCTGTTGGCCGTCGGTAAACCGGCGGATGTTTTGACGGAGGCCAATATCAAGGAGGCGTTCCAGACCGATGTGGCAGTAGGGAAAAACCCTGTAACGAATTCCATTTACATCAACACCGTCCCCAAAGAGTTAAAAACCCCGACATCGTTGGCTAAATTGCACATCATCTGTGGGGGAGGAAGCGGCGTAGCTGTCCTCCACTCACTTGCCGATCGCTTTTCCTTAAGCGTGGGGGTGGTCTCTCCATTGGACTCCGACTTCCAGGCAGCGCAACACCTGGGCGCCAAGCTCGTGACGGAGGCTCCGTTTGCTTCCATCTCCACAAGAGCGTACGAAGAGAACGTCGCCACGATGCGCTCAAGTGATGGTGTGGTCATCTGCGAGACACCGTTTGGCCCGGGGAATCTACTGAACTTGCGTGCCGCCCTAGAGCTAGCGAGCAAGACCAGTATCTACATTCTAAACCCAGAAGGAATCGAGAAGAGGGATTATACAGGGGGACACGCGACGAAACTGATCCGTCGGCTTGTCGAATCTGGCGCTGTTGCAGTAAACGGTGTGTGGGAACTTAAAAGGCGTCTCGTTTCAGGGTATCACAACACCGATTGCGGCATGAATCGACAATCAGACTCCTCAAAAGAGCGAGCCCTCAAGGCACTGAGACAATAAGGAGGATTAGGCCCTTGGCAGATCGGCTACCCAGGGGTTAGAATGGCATTATGACAAAGAGACAGAAAGACGTTTTGGCATTGATTAAGTCAACGCCTCTTTCG
>CAYQFN010000305.1:0-1490 GCA_964416685.1 uncultured Thermotogae bacterium
TACGGGGATAGTCAGTTTCAAGGGATTCCTTTATTACGACGCTTCGCCACGTACTTTCCATTTACGTTGCGGTCTGTTAGAGGCGTGGTTGATTTGGAGAGCAAATTGGAGGAATATTTCCGCTTCCTCGATGGATCGTAGATGAGGAGGAAGATACCGACCGAAGGTGTAAGAGGGACTTGACAGACCCGCGAAAGAGATCATACTACGCCTATCGCAAAACATAGCCAGCCACGTTGGCTACTAGATGAAGGAGAATAAGATGAAAGAGCTTCTTGTGCGGAGTGTGCATAATCCACTGATTTGCGCATCAGATATGCCCTACCAGGCAAATGCGGTATTCAATGCGGGAAGTGCCGATCTGGGGGATCAGGTGCTGCTTCTTTTGCGTGTAGAGAGCCGCTCTGGTCGTTCTCACCTTACGGTGGCTCGTAGTAACGATGGGATAACAGAGTGGCGGATCGAGAAGGAGCCGCTGTCTCCGGGGCATGATCGGCCCTACGAAGCCTATGGTGCGGAGGACTGCCGGATTACGCGCGTTCATGAGCTTGATGCATGGGTTCTCGCTTACACGGCCTACTCGCAGTACGGGCCTGCGGTTGCTCTAGCTACCACGCACGACTTTGTAGACGTGGAGCGGCTCGGTGTTGCGTTCCCACCGAGCAACAAGGACGCAGCTGTCTTCCCGCGGAAGATCAACGGGCGCTATGCGATGCTGCACCGTCCGCTGGGGCAGGACGGACACATCTGGATCGCCTATTCTCCTGATCTCGTTCACTGGGGGGAGAATAGTGTTGTTCTCCCGCTTCACCACGGCCCGTGGTGGGATGGATTCAGGGTTGGGACAGGGGTCCCTCCCATCGAGACCGAGTACGGATGGCTCATCCTCTATCATGGTATTAAGAACATGCCCAGCGGTCCGATCTATCGTGTTGGTGCGGCGCTCCTTGACCTGGAGGAGCCGCATCACCTCCTCGCCCGCACGCGCCAGTGGTTGTTCGGGCCGGAAGAGGCGTACGAGAGGACGGGCGACGTCCCAAACGTCGTCTTTCCGTGTGGCGGATTCGTGCGTGGCGAAGATTTGTGGGTCTATTACGGTGCCGCTGACTCCTCGATCTGCCTGGCGACAGGGAACCTAAGCGACATCCTGGATGCTGTCCGCGCTGATCCCGTCGAAGCCTACTAGTGGGTGAAGATGAACAGGGAGAGTCAGCTTCGCGCTGACATCGATCGCTGTATGCATGCCTCCTTGAGCGCAGTCGCTCCAGAGACTTGCCTGAAACGGGCCGTGCATATCGATGGTGATCGCCTTCTTGTCTCTGGAGAATCGATCGATCTCTCACAGGTTGCGCGGGTCATCGTTGTCGGGATGGGGAAGGCATCAGCGGGCGTGGCCGCTTCCCTGGAAGACCTTCTCGAAGGGAGGATCTCCGATGGGCTCATCGTCACGGCCGACGGGTACAGGGTCCCCACCCGGAGAGTGGAGGTTG
>CAYQFN010000306.1:0-1474 GCA_964416685.1 uncultured Thermotogae bacterium
TCCGCACGACCTTGCTTCCACAACTTTGTAATTGCGGGATCTAGTATTGAGACAAACTTTTCTCCGCTTTCTCCAAGTTCTTGGGCAAGCTTCGCCGCCCAGTAAATGTCCCGTAGGTCGGCGCGAGGATCTCGAAAGGCGCTATGTGCAAACGCGCTCATCTTTTTCGGGTTGTAACCTTTCCAGCCGACATACTTGGCAACACCTAATCCAAAACAGGTGTAACCAACCTCAGGAACGGGGATGATGACGGATATCCATCCTTCCTTTATCCGATATTTACTAATCGTTCGGAGAAGAACCTCTCGCTGCGGATAGGGGATGCCTGCGCGTGCAAAGAGTTTTACTGTGGGCCAAGTCATCATCGGATCCAGCCTTGCCGCCCAACGATTGCGCCAGCCATAGCCACCAAGAGCTGATATCTCCGGAACAACACGCTCCAGCAGGTACTCTCTTAAACCAGGCAAAGACGGTGTCTCATCGGATTTAATCAACCCCACCGCTTCAGCCGTATCCAGTAAGAGCATATCAATGGTTTTTGGCGTTAGGAAATCTCCAGGCATGCAAGGAATCTCTGATATGTAATACGCAAGAGCTTCTTTCCCTTCCTTTGGGAACTTCTCAGGGGCCAGTCGGGCCAAAAGTCCCAGCGCTGATTCAAAATGCTCGGTCTCCCTATCATCGAATTTACGCCAGTCCCCGTTAACGGAACTGAGCAAGTTATTCACTGCCTCAGCAACCCGGTCTGTTGCTCGATCAAGCGCTGATTTGACTTGAGGTAGGTCTTCGGGTCCCAAACAGTCCAGTATCGTCAAAGCAACATCCGTGCATGAGATATTGTTCCACAGCGTATTATCGATAAACTGATCGTAGTGAAACAGGCTGTCGTCTCCTTGTAAACCAACTACAAAGTTGGCAGTCTTTTCCGGATTTTTTGGTGGAATTCCTAAGGTTTGCAGGGTGGTCACCGCCCAATATGTCTCGAGCATTAGTGGAGCGTGGTTTAGAGGATCGTCATAGGCACCTTGGTCATTCGCGAGGGAGTTGATCCACGCTCCGATTGGTTGTGGATCTTCAACTTTAACACCTAAATAGTGGAGAATTTGAACCGCGCCGCGGGTTATGTACAAGTTAGGCGCTGTAATTTGATCCGAGCCAAGGTCACCAAATCCCGCGAAGTTATCACTTTCTGAATAGGCTAAATCCAGCCATCTAGGCAGGTTTTGTGTCCACACTGGATTTTTGTCAGCAGCAGCACACACGGAAATAAATATGGACAAAAAGAAAACAACAATTGAGGTAATACTGCATAGTTTAGTGCTTTGATGCATACTGCCTCCTTTGTGCTCAAAACAGCAACTGGGGCATTAGTCCCAGTTGCTGATTTCTCTGGAGTACAATTAACCCGGACACCCATCAGTAGCCATAGTGCTAACATAGTGGTGAGTCGATTCAAAGTAATGAGTACCCATAA
>CAYQFN010000307.1:0-1471 GCA_964416685.1 uncultured Thermotogae bacterium
GTCATCACAACAATCCTTATTGTAGCTGCAGAGTGGAGGTGCGCAACGCGTGCGCAAGTGACGGCTCTTGAGAACTCCCGAAGCTTCAGTCTTCGTGTTCTTCGTGCCCTTCGTGGTGAATTCTCTGCCTGCTTGACTTTTTCCAGTCTGAAACAACGGGTGCTTATCGAGGGACACCTCCTGATCAATGCATTGATGAATTGGTCGCAGATACGGGATAGAGGTGGCGTTGTTGTGTAGAATAGAGCGATCTTTTCACGCGCTGCAAGTTCTTGGGGGTAGCAATGGTCTACGCAATCTTCATCTGGCATGGAGCCTTTCTTGCCCTCACAATGGCAATGATCGATTTCAACACGGTGTTTCCAGCCATGATCACCGATCTTGGTGGTTCGAAGATCATCTTTGGCATCATCTACTCTCTCGTGCTGGGTATACCATACCTGTTCAGCCTATTGTTCGGGCATTTTCTCTCTTCCTATCGCTACCACCGCAGATTCCTTCTCATTGGGATCTATCTGCGCGGTCTCGCCTTTCTGGGAATGGCAGGGTTCATGTATTTCTTTGGAGCGAAAGAGCCGTGGTTGGTGGTGGGAAGCTTCTTCGTGTGGATGCTCGTGTTCTCCTTGAGCGGGGGACTGGCCGGAATTTCCTATACTGACATTTTCGGGAAGCTTGTTGCCAAAGGAGAACGCGGGAAGCTTGCCGCATCCAAGCAGTTCGCCAGCAGCCTTGCTGCCTTTGGCGGCGGGTGGATCATCACCCGCGTGTTCAGCGTGAATTCACTCCCCTTCCCGAAGAACTACGCGTTGCTCCTGTTGATCGGGTCTGTTGGCCTTGTCATTGCTTCGATTGCCTTCTGGTTCATCAAGGAGCCACCATCACCGGTGAGCGAGGATGCCCGCCCGCCTCTTATCTCGTTGCTGCGCAGTGTCCCCAACATTTTGCGGGATAACCCCGAGTTTCTCCGGTTTATCATTGTGGAAAACCTTTCCAGCTTCAGTCTGATGATAATGCCCTTCTACATGATCTTTGCCAAGGATACATTTCACGTCAGCGATGCCTACATCGGGCGTTATTTCCTGTTTCAAGCAGGAGGAACGATTATCTCCAACCTCCTGTGGGGATGGATCGCAGCGCGGTTTGACAGCAAGAAAGTCGTTCGTTTTTGCCTTCTCCTGGGAGGGGCGATCCCGATTGTTGCCCTTGGGATTGCTCACTTAGGCGCGAACACATTTGCGGTTGTCTTCTTCCTGGTCGGTTTCGTGTTCAGCGGCAGGCGTGTCGGGTTCGAGCCGTACCTCCTGGATATTATCCCCACGGACAACCGGCCTGTATTCCTGGGGATCCGCGGAACGCTGAACGTCCTTGTTGTTCTCCTTCCAGCTCTTGGGGGAGTCATCATCCACTTTGCTGGGTACCTGCCGGTCTTCGCACTTGTAGCAGCTGTGATGTTCACTGCGGTCTTCCTTCT
>CAYQFN010000308.1:0-1468 GCA_964416685.1 uncultured Thermotogae bacterium
CCTGCCCCGTGGAATCCTATTCCTATGGGGCCACGAACCCGGAAAGCGAGGTGAGGCAATATGACTATACGGGGAATTAAGCCAAAGGAGCTTGTCGATCTTGCTTTGTACAAGGACGAGCAAGAGGTCATTGACGAAGGCGTCCGGTATATCCTTAGATCCCATCCCGAATACAGGATAGAGATCGCTATCAAGAGATACAAGGAAGAAGCGGTCTCCCTGGGGAGAGCCGCTGATCTTGCCGGTATTTCCTTGGAGGAGATGAAGGAGGTCTTGAGGACCAGAGGCATTGCTCTAAAGGGACCAGAGAGTAAGGCGGAAATCAAAGAAGATGCCAAACGAGCGCAGAATCAGATACTAGGTGCCAGGAGTTAGATACTGGTGAAAACCGAGGAAAGAAGCATGGATTTTAGAGATCTCAAGGTATGGAAGAAGTCGCACCAACTTACATTGCAAGTTTACAAAGTGACTGAAGCTTTCCCGAAGAGGCGTAGGAACTAAGAACGTGGATCAGCAAAAGCGGGAGCAAAATGAGAAGAAATTTGGCAATTGGGAAGAGCTGTCCCGTGGTGGGCGGCAGTACTGGTATGACGTAGAAGGGCATACAGGATGGAGGGCCAGATACGTAAAAGAAGTTGACGAAGATGAAGAGACAATTGAATTCCCTACAGGGGTTCATTCCCCGCCCCTTGGGGCGTGCTTCTTATAAGGCCTCTTGATACACCGTCCGCTTGCGGCGGGGTAGTTCATTTACCCCAAGAGATTTATGATGATAAGGGGCAGCTTGTGGAAGTCCACGAGAAATATCCAATTGATAGAGGCAATCGAAAGGTCGAGAAAAAGCGAAAAAGGGGTGATTCGCGATGATTAGACGGCAGGATGTTGCGACAAAGCTAATCGACTACCTCTACCACCGCATTACTCTTGAAGAATTAGTCGATTGGGCAGAAGACGCGATGAGAGAAGATGCATTTGAGGCAGAAAAGTTGGATCTATTGCACGATATCGTCAGTCATTTGGGTGTAGCAGACATAGGAGCATTTGGGTTAACTTGGGAGACCATACAAAGCTATCTAGAGCAGCTTGGTTATCGGGTACAACTTGAAGTCTCTCAAGCGCATTGACCTGACAGCTAGATGAGTCTGTGGTCGAGAGTTCAGAGTCCAGAGGCAAGAATTCAGAGTCGCAGCCAAGACTCTCAACCACGGGCCTTGGACAATCGGAACCGTTGGTGGCTAGTGGCAAGTAGTAGGTGGTAGAAATGCCGGGACGCGATGGGACAAGTACCGGGTGATGAGGGAAGATGAACGCAGCGCCGAAGAATCACAAGGATCTGGAAGCTTGGAAGGAAAGCAGCCGAAGGTCTAGGGATTGAAGGATTAAGGGGATAGAGTTGGAGGGTTGGAAGGAATTGACAAGCGAATGAGCCTACGGCGTCTATATTTGGACATCAGTGTCCATAACAGGC
>CAYQFN010000309.1:0-1448 GCA_964416685.1 uncultured Thermotogae bacterium
GAAGTAGGCAAGGTATTCCGCGAGTATCTACGGGGAGCAACACGAGAGATACTGGCGGGAGTAATGGCTGAGGAAGTAACGACGCTGTGTGGAGCAGCATATCATCCCAACGAGGAGAGGGAGTACTACCGAGCGGGGAGTGCGCAGGGATACGCCTACGCTGAATCTCGCCGTGAGGAGATAGTTCATCCGCGAGTACGCCAGCGGGAAGAAGATGGGACAACGGGAGAAGTAACGCTGGAAAGCTACCGTGCGGCACAAGATGCCAGTGAGCCCCAGCGGCTGTTGTTGGAGGCGTTGGTTGCCGGATCAACGCGCAGGCTAGGGAAGGTAGTGGACAACCAGCGAGGGAGCAGCAAGTCGAGTGTATCCCGGTTGTGGCAAAAGGTAGGGCGCGAGAAGTTTGCGCAGCTGAGAGGTCGTCCTCTGAACATTGATGGTGATGGGAAGGAGCGTGACTGGTTAGCACTGATGTTGGACGGGGTAGGGTTAGCCAAGGATGTGTTGGCGGTGGTAGCGCTAGGGATCACGGTTGAGGGAGAGAAGGTGGTGCTCGACTTCGAACTGGGAGCGAGCGAGAACGCGACGACTGCAACATCGGTAGTAACAAGGATTGTCGAGCGTGGGTTTGCTCCACGTGGAGATCGTCCATTGTTGGCAGTGCTAGATGGATCAGCACCATTACGGAAGGCGGTGTTGAAACACTTTCCTAATGCGCGTATCCAGCGCTGTCTGGTGCACAAGGAGCGGAATCTGAAGAAGTACTTGACGCGACGGGACTGGCCGGAGTTAGAGGGATATTTCAGTCGGCTACGGGAAGTGGAAGGAGGCCAGGCAGCATTGGAAGTCCTTGTAGAGTTAGATGGGTTTCTGGAGCGCAAGAACAAAGCAGGCCACGAGAGCCTACATGAAGCAGGGCTGGACCTGATCCAGGTACATTTACTGGAGACACCAGCGACCCTGCACGTGAGTTTCTTGAGCACGAACATGATTGAGAACACATTTCGAAACTTCCGGTACGAAAGTGGGCGAGTGAACCGCTGGCGTACTGAGACGGATCAAGCGATGCGCTGGCTAGCGACAGGGTTACTGACGGCGGAGGAAGGATTCCATCGTTTGTCCCACTACAGGGACTTGTCAGTACTCGTTGATCATTTAGCGGCGCATGTAGATGAAAAGAATGTGAAGTCATTGTAGGAGGAGCTCCTTGCCTGGTTAAGGACAGCGCATGTGCCAGAGGAAGATATCCACAATGAAGAGGAAACCAACACTGCTATGTCCTCTGATTCACTGACACCAGTGTTGACAGGGCAGGCAGCTTAGTGGTAGGATTGGATGTGTGATCAACAGAGGCCAGGTGGACGTCAGGTTTAACAATTAGCGGGACATCCCCTCACCGCCGAGTAGAGAGGAGGCGCGTGATTGTTTAGGACAGTGACTTCCGATGT
>CAYQFN010000310.1:0-1447 GCA_964416685.1 uncultured Thermotogae bacterium
GCCACAGTTGGCGTATACTCCCAGAATTATACTGCTTGGAAGGAGGTCGACATGGGTGATGCTGAGCGCGTGATCGAGGAGATAAAGAAAAGAGGGATCGGGTTCGTCCAGCTCTGGTTCACCGATCTATTGGGAAACCTGAAGAGCATCGAGGTACCGACGAGCGAGCTTCCTGCGGCGCTTCAGGAAGGGCTCGGCTTCGATGGTTCATCGATTCACGGCTTTGCCCGCATCGATGAGAGCGATATGCTCATCCAGCCAGACCTGAACACCTTCGCCATCCTCCCCTGGGACAACGTTGCCCGATTGATCTGCGATGTCCTCCAGCCCGATGGGAGCCCCTATGCAGGTGATCCCCGTTGGGCCCTCAAGCGCGCTCTAGCATTGGCAAGTAAGAAGGACCTCTCCCTCTTCGTCGGACCGGAAGTGGAGTATTTCTACTTTCAGTCGACCTCCGGCACGGAGCCGGTCGATCAGGGCGGCTACTTCGATCTTGTGCCTCCGGACGTTGGTTCGGTGATCAGGCGGGAGACCGTGCTCGCCCTGAAAGGGATGGGGATCAGCGTGGAAGCGGCACACCACGAGGTAGCGCACGGTCAGCAGGAGATCGACTTGCGCTTCCGTGAGGCACTGACGATCGCCGATAACCTCATGACTACTCGCCTCGTCGTCAAGGAGATCGCGCGCAAACACGGTATCCACGCTACGTTCATGCCAAAGCCCCTCTCCAATGAGAACGGGTCTGGTATGCACCTGCATCAATCCTTGATCAGGCAGGACGGGACAAATGCCTTCTTCGATAGGCATGATCCCCTCTTCCTCTCCGCAATTGCTAAGGGTTACATCGCTGGACTGATGCGCCATGCCAAGGAAGTGACCGGCGTATGTGCACAGTGGGTGAACTCCTACAAGCGCCTCGTTCCGGGGTATGAAGCACCGGTGTACATCACGTGGGCACATCGCAATCGCAGCAACATGGTGCGCGTGCCGATGTACAAGCCGGGGAAGGAGATGGCAACGCGCATCGAGTTCCGTGCTCCCGACCCTGCATGCAATCCATATCTGGCCTTTGCCGTGTTGATCAACGCTGGTCTCGCCGGGATCGAGAACAATTACCCCCTCCCCGACCCGATCGACGGTGATGTCTATTCGATGAGCGCTGAAGAGCGAGAAAAGCTGGGGATCGAATCTCTCCCCGGGAGCCTTAACGAGGCGATCGAGGTGATGGAGGGAAGCGATCTCGTCCGGCGGGCACTGGGCGACCACATCTTCGAGAAGTTCATCCAGAACAAGAAGATCGAGTGGGACGCCTACCGCTCTCAAGTGCATCGCTACGAGCTCGATCGCTACCTAGCGATCCTCTGAGCGAGAAGGATCTTTGTCACTCCGAGTGGGTAACTAAAGAGAAAGGGTCAAACGCCAAGACTGGGACAGAGGTGTAGAACTA
>CAYQFN010000311.1:0-1439 GCA_964416685.1 uncultured Thermotogae bacterium
GCCCTGCCGCTCTTGACCCTCATCTTCATGGTCCTCCTGTGGCTCAAGGTGGGCAAGGACCCGCGCAAGGCCACGATCGCCCCCAGATTCGAACCACCAAGAGGGATGCACCCGGGAGAGGCCGGCGTCCTGATCGACGACCGCGCCGATCTGCGCGACATCTCAGCGATGGTGATCGGCCTCGCGGTGAAGGGGTACCTGACAATAAAGGAAGTTGGAGCTGAGCAGGAGGGGATCACCGAGAAGATCAAGGGCCTCTTCGGCCACTCCGGACCGCTCGACTACGAGTTCGTCAAGGAGAAGGACGCAGACGCGGACCTGTCCAGCGCCGAGACGATCCTGCTAAATGCGATATTCGATTCGGCCCATCCCGACAAGCGCCTCCTCTCCTCGATGGAGAACGAGTTTTACAAGGTTCTGCCAAAGCTCAAATCTACTCTCTACGCCGGCCTGATCAAGAAGGGCTACTATCCCAACAACCCGGAGCGCACGCGAAAGTCTTACGCAAACGCCGGCATGTTCGGGATCGTATTGGGAATAGCGATCGGCATCTGGAGCTCCTCACTCTACCTCGGGTTAGCAATAGTCGTCTCTGGCCTGATCGTCCTCGCGTTCTCGCCCATCATGCCACGCAAGACGAAGAAGGGGGTCCTCGTGCTGCAGGACCTCTTGGGCCTGTCCGAGTACATCCACCGCGCCGAGGTGAAGCAGATGGAGTTCCACGACGCCCCGGAGAAGAACCCGCAGCTCTTCGAGAAGCTCCTCCCGTACGCAATGGCGTTCAACCTGACCTCGATCTGGACGAAGCAGTTTGAGGGGCTAATGACTGAGCCACCCCAATGGTACGTGGGAGCGACCCCGGGCTTCCATCCCGCTCTGTTCTACCTAGGGATGATGAACCTGTCATCGGGGATGGAGCGCACGTTCGTATCGGCTCCGCGCACCAGCTCTGGCGGGCACTCCGCGTGGGGCGGCGGCTCGTCGTTCGGCGGTGGATTCTCCGGTGGAGGCTTCGGAGGAGGGGGAGGGGGTGGCTGGTAAAACGCGGCCGTTGCCGCCTAGTCCGGCTTCAGTCCACCCTCGATTAAGGCTTTCCTGGCAGCGGGAATGTCCACCGCCCTCACCTGGATCTCGACGAACCTGGCGGAGGCGTTGAACAGGTATATGCCGAGCCGGCGCGAGATCCCTCCCTTCTCGAAGTATGGTATCTCCGCCTCCCCCAGGATGGAGGAGACAAGATCCATTGTTCCCCTATCACCCGTGGTCAAGACCGTAACCAGTCTGTGGTCATCTATTTCCGTTCTCTCGTTCATGCCATGAGTATACCACCGACTGCTGTGTGTTGCTTTCACGGGGGGGCGTTATTCATCTAATCGGGAATGGAGCACACGTTTGTCACCGCTCCGCGTCCCTCCCCCTCTTTCGCTTAGGAATCTTTG
>CAYQFN010000312.1:0-1437 GCA_964416685.1 uncultured Thermotogae bacterium
CTGATTCTCAAGGATCATCATCGTCCGCCCTACGCTCGAGGGGTATTCATGAACTTTGCGAAGATTGCCGCAGAGAGCAATAGGCTGATAGAGGCCTTTGATATAAGAACCCCGTCCCGGCATACACCGCTCAAGAGCCTGTCTGGAGGAAACATCCAGAAGTTGATCCTCGCCCGCGAGCTGTCGCGCAACCCAAGCGTTCTTGTTGCCGCTCAGCCAACGCGTGGCCTCGACGTTAGCGCCACGGAATACGTGCATCATCGTTTGATCGAACAGCGGCAGAAGGGATGTGCAACCCTCCTCATCTCCGAAGACCTCGATGAGATCCTGAACCTGTCGGACCGGATCGCCGTTATTTACGAAGGAAGGATCATGGGCATTGTCGAACGGGACGATGTCGATGTGGAGCAAATCGGCTTGATGATGGCTGGGGTGAGCGAGCAAACCGCAGAATAGGAGCCACGCTCCTCATACTAATATTGGTTGCTGGATCACGTTGGCCAAAGGATTGCCTCCCTCTCTCTATTGTTCACTCAAGAGACGAAGGGAGTAAAGAACGAAGCGTTCCCACCCTGGTGATCGCTACGCTCAACGCTACACTCTTTGATCAAGGTTCCTTTACATTCCATCTATTGTGTCCGTTAGGCCCTTTGTAGTAGAGTGCTTGCAGGGGGTGAAGAGTCGAGGGCAACGATACTTGCTAACGGACACTCGTAATGCTATCATACAGCTTGACAAGATGACAGATCAAGCGAAGAGAAAAAGCTCGATGGCCTTTGAGAAGGTGCGGCCGCGCAAGGTTTCTGCGATCGTGGCCCAGCAGCTCATTTCCGCGATCAAGGACGGGATGTTCCCTATAGGGAGCAAGCTTCCCTCCGAATTTGAGCTGGCAGAGCAGATGGGAGTCAGTCGCCCTTCGATCAGGGAGGCGCTCTCTGCGTTGCAGGCTGTCGGGTTAATCGCTTCCCGCCCCGGGAGCGGGAACTATGTGCTGAAGGTTCCTTCTTCGGAAGAGGAGCAGGATGCGCCACACCTCATCGAGAACGAGGCTGGGTGCCTAGAGGTGATGGAGGCAAGAGCGATCCTTGAACCGCCGGTGGCGGCGTACGTCGCGCGGGAACATTCTCCATCGGAAGTGGCCGCACTCAGGGCTGTGCTTGCGCAGATGCGTGAAGAGGCTTGCAAGGGAGAGTTTGTGTCGTACTTCGAGGCTGACAAGGCGTTCCATCGCGGACTGGTCGATGCTGCGCACAACCACCTGATCACCGAAGCAATTGTTCCACTCGTCGACACGATGGACCAGAGGCTGTATCGAGAGTTCACGCATCACTACTACTTGAAGAACGTAGCTGACCTGGAGCAGGTCGTTGATGTTCACTGTGCAATCCTCGATGCCATTGTTGAAGGGGACCCGGAATTGGCGGCGGAGAAGGTGGA
>CAYQFN010000313.1:0-1424 GCA_964416685.1 uncultured Thermotogae bacterium
TTCCCCAAGATCTTTCATAGAGAAAACTGTAGCAGGAACTGGAAGCTGCCACAACCGCAAGAAGAGCGTCTTCCCGATCACCTCGTCCGATCTTTTGGAATCTTGAGAGTGAAAGGCTTGGACGTTGCCTGAGGTCGTGAATCATGAGAAGCTGTGAACCGCAAGACGTAAAGTGTAGTGACGAGCAGTTGCTGAACCTGAAGTTGCAGTTCAGGTTGTGGTTGTATCTTTCTTTCATTTTGCGTATGATGGTTACGCGGTTTGCGTAACGCATGTTGCGTAATAGGGGGGCGGATATGGAGAACCCGTTTGTATATGGAAAGGTGGCACGCGGCGAGTCCTTCGCTGATCGCGAGGCGGAGATCAAAGAGTTGATGGCCGACATCCAATCGAGCCAGAACGTGGTAATTTTCTCGCCGCGGAGGTATGGGAAGACCTCTCTGGTGCTGGAGGTCCTGGATCGTGCAAGGGAACAGGGCATCCTTGCCGTCTATCTCGATCTGTTTAAGGTAACATCTGAGGAGGGATTCATCGCCGACTATGCAAAGGAGGTGGCTCGCCTCGAACCCGGCGGAATTCGATCAATGCTCCGCAACCTCAGAGAGCTGCTCCCTCGGTTGGTTCCCAAAGTGGTACTGAAGAGCGAGAAGGCCGGAGTGGAGGTAGAATTTGAATTCGACCCGCGCAGCGAGAAAGCTCCCTTGCTGGATGATCTCTTCGAAGCCGTGGCGACCATCGGGACGAAGAGTGATAAGAGGGCTGTCGTGGTCTTCGACGAGTTCCAGGAGATAGCAGACTGGGATGCCGATATGAAGGTTGAGCGCCAGATGCGAGCGCAGTTTCAACTGCACGAGAATGTTTCCTACATCTTCATGGGCAGCAAACGCCACCTGATGAGAGAAATCTTTCAGAGCAAGAATCGCCCATTCTATCGATTCGGAAAGCATTTTCCTTTGGAGAAGATTCCCAGAGATGAGTTTGCCGCGTTCATCGACAAGCGGTTTGCGGAGACAGGGATTGAGATAACGGCACCGTTTATTGCTGAAATCCTGGAGCTTACCGAAGATCATCCCTACTACACGCAGCTTTTCTGTCATATTCTGTGGAATCGTACCCACGAAAGGGGAACCGTCAAGGTGGATGATATCTCATCCACCTTGCAGGAGGTATTCCTGCGCGAGGGGCATGCGTTCCATGATCTGTGGGATATGTTGCCCCTCAAGGCACGACAAGTACTGGTAGCGTTGGCTAAGGAAGACAGATCTCAGGCACAGCTGTATTCTAGCGATTTCCTGCAGAAACATGCTCTGGGATCGGCATCCAGCGTGCAACGTGCTGTCTCTCGTCTCATAACCGAGGAAATCCTGGAGAAGGTAAACGGGGGATATGAATTTACCGATGTTTTCTTCAAGCGATGGATCAGG
>CAYQFN010000314.1:0-1424 GCA_964416685.1 uncultured Thermotogae bacterium
ATGAGCACCGACACCACTTTCTTCACCAATGAGCCAGGCGCGACGCTGCTCGATCGGTTCAAGAAGACGCTACAGTCAACGCGTTACTTCGATATATATGATGACGCAAGATGAGGATCTTCGGGTTATGAGCAAATACCGGTTGTATGTGGATGAAGTCGGTAATCCGGATCTAGAAAGTTCTGATAACCCGAATCATCGTTTTCTCAGCCTTACCGGAGTAATTATTGGTCTTGATCACGTAAGAGAGGTCATTCATCCTGAAATGGAGACCCTGAAAGTCAAGTATTTCGGTTCTCATCCAGACGAACCATTTATACTTCATCGCAAAGAGCTGCTAAATGCCAAGCCTCCTTTTCAAGCCTTAAAAGACCAGAAAGTAAGAAAAACCTTTGATAAAGACTTACTGAACTACCTAAGGCAATAGGAGTACACGGTAATGACCGTCTGTTTAGACAAGAAAAAACATCGCGATACCTATCTCACGTGGCACTATGATCCCTATCACTACTGTTTGGCGCTCCTACTAGAACGGTTCACTTTTTGGCTGCACCGTCAAAATGCTAATGGCGATGTCATGGCAGAGTCACGCGGGGGAAAGGAAGACCGACGACTTAAGGAGTCGTTCCGGCGTCTTTGGGAGCAAGGGACGGACTTTGTTGATCCGAAACAATTCCAGAAATTTCTCACTAGTCGACAACTAAAAGTCAAGCCAAAATCAGCCAATGTGAGTGGCCTCCAACTGGCGGATATAATTGCTCATCCAAGTCGCGCTGAAATCCTGGATGAGAATAATTTTCTTGGACGACCACTTGCTCCTTTTGCCAGACAGATTATCGAAATCTTGCAGCAGAAATATGATCAACAAGGAGGGCGAGCCTTTGGTAAGAAATTCTTGTAGACAAAAAAAGGCCCTTGCGGGCCCGATGGCTTATGCCATCCACCTCCGGAAATCCGGATTGACAGTAGTATACATTTTGTGAGGGTTCATATCAAGGCGAACAGGGAAGTTTTGAAATAAGGATGAAAAAAGGATAGGTCCATGCCGCGAGTATTCGACAACATTGATCAAAGCCTGAAACCGGCGTTGTGCAACTCACTGAAGCAAGCGTCGCGAGCTGACTTCTCCGTAGGGTACTTCAATCTACGGGGTTGGCAGAACCTGTCTCACTACATCGAACCCTGGTCCGGTAGCGATGGTAACTGCGCTCGAGTACTTGTTGGCATGCATATGTCTCCCGGGGAAGAATTGGCCAAAGCACTGAGTATCTCAGGAGATGATCAAACACTAGATAACCAACTTCGTTACGATGACCAAGAAATGGAGCTTGGGACATACGCTGTGACATGCTCTGAGGATCTGTTGGAAGAGGAGATTGGGCCAGGTGTTCTCTTCTGCCTGCGTAGTGAGAATGCGGAGTTTG
>CAYQFN010000315.1:0-1416 GCA_964416685.1 uncultured Thermotogae bacterium
CAGTCAGCCTACGTGCTCCCTTTCAAGGTCAAGGAGCCACTGTTTGCGCCACAGGCCTCCCCCGTAGCCAATCAGTTTTCCGTTCTTGCCGATGACGCGGTGGCAAGGGATGACGATCGAAATCGGATTGGCGCCGTTCGCGCGGGCCACCGCCCGAACCGCTGTTGGGCGACCGATGCGCTCTGCCTCCTCTTGGTATGATACTGTCTCCCCGTAGGGGATCGTGATCAATTCCTTCCACACGGCTTGCTGGAAGGGCGTTCCCAACGCCACAACAATTAGATCAAATTCCTTCCTGGAACCGGCAAAGTATTGCTCCAACTGAATGGAGAGGGCATTGAGATGAGGATTCCTGCCCGTTATAAGCTCAGCCTGGAACAGCTTCTGCACTCTGCGCAATTGTCTCTCAATTCTATCGCTATCGATAAACTCCAGCAGGCATATTCCGTTGTCTGTTGCCCCAGCAAGCATTGCTCCAAGCGGTGTGGCGATCTTCTCGGTCCTTATCACAGTGCGATCGCGGTCCTGGAGGACCGCATCCTCTTGTGAATGTGTGGCCATCATTTCCTCCTCGCTGCTCGGTACATGGTGCAAGATATAACAATGTAGCCGCTGTCTGGCAGATGAACAACCTGCAAGGTTCCCACAATGCACACCGTTTGGGAAACGTCTCGCTCATCTTGGAACGCGGTTTACGGTCGCTGCGCATGAGCTCGCCTGTTACAATGACCGGACCTTACCTGGTACGAGGACGACATTGATGACCACCGTTGCAATTCTGCTTGCCACTGGAGCTGCGATCGCGTGGGCGTTAGAGACCGTCTTGTCGAAACCTGCCTTGCGCCATATGGACATGTTCTCCTACGGTGCCCTCCGGCCACTCTTTGCCCTCATGTTTGTTGTTCCTTATGGGATTCTGACGGCAGGGTTTGGGTTTCCAGGGTGGAGGCTTCTGGCGATCGCCACTGTGGCGGGCATCATCGATTCGTTCGTCGGGTCGATGCTCTTCTACTACGCGGTGAACAGAGTCTCCGCGCACGAGGCAACATCTCTTTCCAACACCGCCCCGTTTTGGGGCGTCATCATGTCCATTCTTATTCTCGGTGAGCGGATGCAACCGATCCTGTTCATCGCCGCCTTGTTCGTCGTTGTCGGTGCGTTGTTCCTTGTCAAGCGGAGCGATGGAAAGTCGATGTTCCGTTTGAGTTGGAGTGCATTGCCGGCGCTGGGATCTGGAATCCTATGGGGCTTTGTGGAGACGGTGCCGGCCAAGTACTGCCTTACGAATGGCATGTCCGTGATGACCTTTCAGCTTACGCTGATTGTTTCTTCCGGTATCGCTTGGGGCATCGCTGCGTTTGTGCGATCGCGGCGTACTCCTCTTCGCTTTTCCCGTCGCGGCGTGGCACTTGCCTT
>CAYQFN010000316.1:0-1416 GCA_964416685.1 uncultured Thermotogae bacterium
ACTATGAAGATTGCTCAACTGCTCCCCACGACCTTGATTGACTATCCAAACAAGGTTGCGGCGCTTGCCTACACCGCAGGATGCAACTTCCGCTGCCCTTTCTGCCATAACTCTGAGCTCGTCCTGCCCGAGAAGATACAAACGATGCCGCTCATCCCGGAGAACGACATCCTCTACTTCCTGCGCGAGCGAGGGAACTTCCTCGATGCCCTGTCGATCACCGGTGGCGAACCGACGTTACACGACGATCTTCCCCGCTTCATCAAGCGGGTGAAGCAGCTTGGGCTCCTCGTAAAGCTGGATACCAATGGCTCGCGTCCCGAGGTTCTTAGAGAGCTATTCGATAACCATCTGCTCGATTACGTAGCGATGGACGTAAAAGGACCGGCGGCACGCTATTGCGAGCTTGCTGGGGTAAACGTTGATCTCGATGCCATCCTCCGCTCGATCAAGATCATCATGGACCACGCACCGGACTACGAGTTTCGCACCACGGTCGCTCCGACGATAACGCCCGAAGACATTGAGAACACGGTCGACCTGCTGCAGGGAGCCAAGCGCTACTTCCTGCAAACCTTCATTGTTCCCGAAGGGAAGGAGCTTGTGGATCCAGCCTGGAACGAAAAGAGCGCCCTATCAAAGGCCGAGCTCGAGGATGTCTGGAAGAAGATCAAAGGGAATTTCCCTCATGGTGGTGTACGATGACACTGACGAAGAAGACAGCTACTGTTGATGTACAATGCCTTCAACAGTGGAACAGCAGGCAGAAGCGGCCAAAGATCTCAAGCGGTCAAGATTGGGTTGATGAACGATGAACTTCAAAATTGCAACCTACAACGCGAATTCGATCAGAAGCCGGATCACACTCGTTCAAGATTGGCTCTCCCGCGAGCAGCCGGATGTGCTGTGTATCCAGGAGACGAAGGTGCAGGACCAGGACTTCCCGCAGGGTGCGTTCACCGATGTCGGTTACAACATCGTCTTTCGCGGGCAGAAGGCGTACTCCGGTGTTGCGATCGCATCTCTGAAAGAACCAGAGTACGTGTCGTTCGGGCTTGATAGCGAACCGAGGGACGAACCGAGGCTGATCACCGCAAAGATCGACGGGATTACGATTGTCAACACCTACGTTCCGCAGGGAAGGTCTGTCGATTCGGAGATGTTCACCTACAAGCTGGAATGGTTCTCCCGCCTGCGCGATTACTTTGATCGCAACTTCTCCCCCGATGAACCGTTCATCTGGTGCGGAGACCTGAACGTCGCCCCGCAGGAGATCGATGTGCACGATCCGAAACGCCTGGCCAAGCACGTCGATTTCCACCCGCAGGCGCGGGAAGCGTTGGCCAAAGTGACACAGTGGGGATTCGTCGATATCTTCCGGCGGCATCACCCGGATGAGCCGGGGCAATACACGTT
>CAYQFN010000317.1:0-1414 GCA_964416685.1 uncultured Thermotogae bacterium
TCTCGCTGCCCGATTTTTCAGGCGTTTTAGGACTTTTCTGCTTATCAAACATCGAATCCCAGTCCCTTCAGGCTCTTTATGTTCATAGCGGCTCCGTTCCTTCGCTTAGGATGGCGAGGTAGCGATAGTAGGCAAAGACGCGATTGCGTTTCTTGCCGGTGATCTCCCTAGCGATGCTCAGTTCCTCCAGAATGCCCATGCCCTTGGCCGCGGTGGCAAAGGTGAGCCCCGTCCGTTGTACCACCTCTTTCAGCGTGATAACGGGACGATCGCACAGGGCATCGAATATCCGGAGGGCTGTCCCGGGCCGCGGTACCCGTTCCTGAACTTTGCCTCCATCCTCCTTAAAGAGACGGACCAGACGTTGAGCGGTCTGAACGGCATTCTTCGCGGTTTGTTCCACGCCTTCTAAAAAGAAGTCCAGCCACGCTTCCCAATCGCCTTCCAGGCGAACCAGATCCAGCAGACGGTAGTACTCATCCCGGTGCTGTTTGAAGAAAAGGCTCAGGTAGAGCAGGGGGCGCTTCAAAACGCCGCCGTGATGCAGGACAAAGGCGATGAGCAACCGTCCCATCCGTCCATTTCCGTCAAGGAAGGGATGGATGGTCTCGAATTGGACATGGGCTAGAGCGGCATTGACCAAGGTGGGATAGGAGGCGTTTTCTCCGTTGAGGAACCGTTCCAAATTGGCCATGCACTGGGGAACTTCGTCGGTAGGCGGGGGCACGAAGTGAGCATTCCCAGGGCGTGTGCCTCCAATCCAGTTCTGCGTGTGCCTGAATTCACCGGGAGACTTCCGGCTTCCCCGTCCCCGAGACAGCAGTAAGGCATGCATTTCACGAATGAGCCGGTTGCACAGGGGGAATCCTTCTTGCAAGCGCCGAATGCCATGTTCCAGGGCGGCCACATAGTTTGACACTTCGACAACGTCTTCGAAGGGTACCCCCGGGGCCTCTTCCAACTCGAAGAGGAGAAGATCGGAAAAGGAGGACTGGGTACCTTCAATCTGAGAGGACAAGAGCGCCTCCCGGCGTACATAGGCGTAAAGGAAGACATCGGGATCGGGCAATAGCAGGGTGACGCTGTCCAACCGTCCCAAGGCGAGCGTGGCGCGTTCTATGAGCTGTTGACGCTCAGGCGTGAACTCTAACGGCGGGCTTGGCGGCAAAGGGTTGGGTACGAAGGCGCGGACTGCCTCGTTTCCTATGATAGTTGTCCGATACACTCCGTTGAGGCCACGTTTCATCTCAGTTCCTCGTTTCCTTATTTAGCGTCCCTAAAATAGTGGGCTGATTATTATAGAATACGCTACTTTTCTAAAATAACAACCGGTTCGGGAAGAAGTCTTCGCGATCAACTCTGCCACCTTGAACTCTTATTATTCATTCCTCACATCCGTTCGCTCCAGCTCGGC
>CAYQFN010000318.1:0-1399 GCA_964416685.1 uncultured Thermotogae bacterium
TTATCCCTCCACATGGCGTAGAGAACGTGAATAAACCGATTCATGACCGCAATGATCGCCTCCTTGTGAGACTTGCCCTTGTCACGATGACGCTGATAGATGGAATGGAAGTAGTCGTCGTTGCGAACCACCCCTTGACAGGCTAAGTACAATGCCCGGCGTAGGTAATGAGGGCCGCGCTTGGATATGTGCACCTGTCCTTGATGCTGGCCGGAGTTGCGTAACTTGGGATCGATACCGGCAAAGGCGACCATCTGCTTGGGCTGGGTAAACTTAGTTACGCTCCCATACTCTGCCAGAATGGTGGCCGCACTGAGGGTTCCTACTCCACCAATGCTGGTGAAGTAGACGCCAGCTTGCTCGTACAGCTGTGTAATACGGTGGTCCACCACTTTTAGCTGAGAGTTGATCAAGTTGATCTGTTCAAGAAGAAGGGCGAGTACCTCCTCCATTGCCTGAGAAGGAACTCCAACAGACTGAGCTGCTTTGTCCATGATCTCCTTGGCCTGTGTTGCTTTAAGATTGCCGCCACTAGCCTTGCGGAGGAGAGTGGCTAGTTTCTCCTCTCCTAGGGCAAGAACTTTGCTTGGTGTGGGAGCTTCACAGAGCAGAGCTAGGCAAGAGGGAGAGAGGGCCTTGGAGAAGGAAGAGAGCAGCTCAGGGAACAGGCGATCCAAAATGGAAGTCACCCTTAACCCGATACGGGTGCGATCCTTAACCATATCCGCGCGCAGCCGGGTGAAGTGACGCAGTTCGTCACTGAGCTTAGGAGAGGCCGGTTGTGGTTGTTCCCCCTCGATGCGCAGGGTGTTGGCGATGAGAACGCTGTCGATATTGTCGGTCTTTGCTCCGCGTATCCCGTAATTACGCAACGATGCCGTCTTGATTGGGTTGAGGATGACCGGTATCCATCCGTGTGTCTTCAGCCATTCGGCCAACGGGATCCAGTAGGGACCCGTGGCTTCCATGCCAATGCGAAGCTCTTCTGTTGGTGGTAGATGTTCTGTGATTAGTGCCAGCAGGTTCTGGAAGCCGTTGCGTGTGTTGGGGAAGGAAGGGAGAGTAGCCACGACCTTTCCTTGTTGATTCATCAATGCCGCAGCGTGGTTAAACTTACCGATGTCGATACCGAGGTAGAACATGACCGATCGCCTCCAATGTGCTAGAATGGGAGGGTTCCCAGTGAGGAATGGTCCAAGGCAGGGCGGTCTACAAGCTCGCGGCTAGATACGTAGCGCCAAAGAGGCCTACATCAAGCTGATCCGTGGCACGGCCCCGCAGGTTGTTCTTGTTACAATATGTGGCGTCTGTAGAGACCCACAAGCGTGACAGCGAGCCAACCTCAAAGGGTCCTCACCCAAGTATACGGGGCCGGCCACCGACCGTCCTGTCTTGTATT
>CAYQFN010000319.1:0-1395 GCA_964416685.1 uncultured Thermotogae bacterium
GGTGCTGGCGTTGGTGCTGTCTCCGGCGCCGGCGCTTCTTCAGTTGTCTCGCCCAGGAGGCTACCTAGCGAGAAGTCTGCCGAAAGAACAAGCGTGTTTCCAAGTTCTTCGTTCAGGATGTAGGCTGCATCAACGTACAGTCCTGATACGTTGATCCCTGCTCCAACAGTGAAGTAGTAGCTCTCGAAGTTGTCGGTCAGTACTACACCACCGCGTAGAGCCAGTTCGTCGATAACCTTATACTCGAGACCGGCATGCACGTCTCCCAGGCCAGCGCCATCAAAGTCAACGTCGCCCGCTAGAGTTAGCTTATCGTCAACTAGGCTCATCGCCAAACCAGCGGTGTACAGACCAGTAATGCTGTCTGTTGTACCATCCGTCTCAGCGATATTGCTGTTCCCTATGTCCTTCGCGTTCACACCGATCGTGAACATGTCGCCCAGGTTAACCAATAGGCCGAGGTCGAAACCAAAACCACTCGCCGATGGACCATATGAGCTGTCGGCCATGTAGTACTTGACGTTGGCGCCAGCAAGGCCGGTGTCCATGATGTTCGTCGCCAGCGTAAGGACGATGGCTGATTCGTTCCTGGTAATGGGCGCATCATTGCTTACGTTCACATCACTCAAATTGCTGATGGAAGCCCGCTCCCAACCAAGGCCGATTCCAATGTTAGAGAAAGTCGTTGTTGCACCAACAAACTGATGCGTCTTTCCAAATCCAAACAGGTCAGTCGACATCCCACCAATCCGGGTATCGTTCACCTGTGCCAATCCCGCAGGATTCCAGCATACTGCAGTTGAATCATCCGCTACGGCGACAAACGCACCGCCCATGGCCAGCGCTCGCGCGCCAACACCGTTCTTGAAGGCACTAAATGCACCTACACCATCGGCCAGGGCCACAGCGGAGATAACCATGAGGAGCGCTAAGCTTAATACTATCACTCGTTTCATCGTTGTTGTTACCCCCTTCGTAAAGGTTTCAAGTGACCTGCCTACCGCAGGCAGGTCAGGGACTCCGGGACCCTTTCGAGCCCCGGAGTATCCCGTCTCTTACTTACTTGTTAATGAACACCGTGCCCTTACCGGTAAAGGTGTTCTCGCCGTCAGTCGCCATCACTACGTAGATGTATCCGCCGTTAGCTAGGCCGGAACCATCCCACGTGATGTGATCAACGTTCGCCTGCTCATCCGTCCATACCTGGTGACCGGACAGGTCGTACACCGTGACCGTAAAGGTCGTGGCGATACCTGTACCGTTGTAACCAAAGGCCACTTCAGTCTCAAACGGATTCGGACTGGCCTTGAACGTGTCAACCGACAGAGCCGACGCAATGATATCGATCGTATCAGACGAAGTGTCCGTAGGATCGCTAGGATCAGTGTAGGTCGC
>CAYQFN010000320.1:0-1103 GCA_964416685.1 uncultured Thermotogae bacterium
AGAAACGCTCTTTAAAGGGGAGACCGTTGATACCTTGTATAAGAAGATCCAAGAGTCGGGGAAAGGCACAAAGCCTAATCCAGATGAACAAATTCGAAGAACAGGAAATGGTTGAGTCAGAGAGTCTGGAGTCAAGAGTCGAAAAGCGGGAACATCAGAGACATGAGTCGGGCGTCGAGAATCCAGCACCTTGGACTTGCTTGAGTTCAGACTTTGGGTTTTAATCACGGTGGAGGTGAGCAAGAGATGGTCAAAATTGCCGATCGAATAGAGGTTGATCCAAAAGTCCATCATGGGAAGCCAGTCATTGCTGGAACCCGCGTTCCTGTTCATATGATTCTTGGGCTATTGGGAAACAGTGTGTCTTCTGAGCAGATTCTGCATGATTACTATGACAATATTACCAAAGAGGACATCCTGGCTTGCATTCAATATGCTCACTCGCTAGTTGAAGAGGAGGAAGTCTATGCGGTAGGGAGTATTGATGACCAAGGCCGAGGCTAAGTCCAAGATCAAATTTCTAGCCGATGAGTGTACGTTTGTCCAGACGGTTCGTTTGATGAGAGAGCTCGGCTGTGAGGTCCACCGGATTCAGGAGCTAGGAATGAGCGGGGCTGAGGACCCTGTTGTCTTCCGAAAGGCGCAGGAGATGGGGGCAGTTTTGGTGACAAATGACAAGGGATTTGGAGATGTTAGAAATTTCCCACCATCTTCTCATCATGGCGTGATTGTCTTGAAGATGCTGCCTGAGCCTGGAGCAGTTCAAGCTGTTCATCGTGTGCTAAGGGGTCTTTTAGAGGAAGAAGAGAAGTTCGAGGGCATCCTCTTTACTATAGACACTAGCACATACCGAAAGAGGAAGAGGCCTTAGCCACTTTGGGTCTAAGCAGGTAAAAGGCAAGTACCGAGTCTGGAGTCAGGAGTCAACAACCGCGAAAATGAGAGTCGTGAGTCTAGAGTCAGGAGTCGAGAGTCGGCGGTCGGGAAGCAGTGATGAGTGATGAGTGATGACTAGCGAAGCGTTCTATGTTCCCTGTTCTAAGTTCTATGTTCTATGTTCTAAGTGCGAAGTTCTAAGTTCTAAGTTCTATGTTCTATGTTCC
>CAYQFN010000320.1:1113-1389 GCA_964416685.1 uncultured Thermotogae bacterium
GGAGTCGGGAGTCGGCGGTCGGGAGTCGGCGGTCGGGAGTCAATGGTCCAAGGGCCAAAGTCGGGAGTCTGGAGTCTTGAGTCGAGAGTCGGCAGTCGGGAGTCGGGAGTCTAGAGTCCAAGCCGTGAATGGTGAATGGTAACTGGTAAATGGTGAGGTCCAAGGTCGAGAAGCGAGGATCAAGGATCGAAGGATTATGGGGTAACAAGCCGCGAGTGATAAAGACACTTCCTCGCTGTTTGATGCGATCTCTTGTCATTTCGTAGCGTGCGCAGC
>CAYQFN010000321.1:0-1377 GCA_964416685.1 uncultured Thermotogae bacterium
CCAGGGCCTGCCTCGACCACAGTTCTATCAACAAGGAGGTAAAACTGGCTCCCCGGGTAGGACTCGAACCTACAACCATTCGGTTAACAGCCGAGCGCTCTACCAATTGAGCTACCGAGGAATTTATACTATTTTAGCTCTCTACATCGATATCGTCAAGGCCCATTCTACGCCCCACTCTCGAGGAGCTGCTTGATAACAGCCATCGACGCTTCCAGCGCTTCTTGCGTGATTTGCTCCTGCGTGGTGTGTGCGGCACTGCCGCCGTAACCGAGGACGACGGCATCGATTCCGCGCCCTGTTAGCACCAAGGCGTCGGTACCTCCCGTGATCACCTCGAGATGCGGAGTGAGGCCGACGCCGCGGATCGCGTCTTGCGCAAGTTGGATGGTCGGGCTGTCTTCCGGGACACGTGATGCTTTGTATTCAACTTCGATTTCGATCTCGGCCTTCGCTCCCGCCTCTTGCGCCGCTGTCTCGAATGCTTGTCGCATTACGTCTGCCTGCCGCATCGCCTTTTCGTCGTTCAAGCTGCGACATTCCGCCTGGATCGTCACACGCTCCGGGATCCCGTTTCTGATCATCCCTCCGTGGATCGTCCCTACGTTCGCTGTCGTTTCTTCGTCGATTCGCCCAAGCGGCATGCGGCTGATTGCCTCGGCTGCGACGCGGATTGCCGAGATCCCATTCTCCGGCTCCATCCCCGCGTGCGCCGCCTTCCCGATGATCTCGATATCGAGTGAGATGTGCGTCGGTCCGCCGATGACGATGGTGGCAGCATCCTCTCCATCGACGACAAAACCCATCTTTGCACTGACGAGGGAAATGTCGAGGTTCTTCGCCCCGTGAAGGCCGATCTCTTCCTCCCGGGTAATGACGATCTCCACCGGAGGACGCACGGCAGCGCTTCGCACGGCCTCGAAGATCTCGGCGATTCCCGCCTTATCGTCCGCGCCGAGGATCGTCTCTCTGGCGGAGCTGATTACACCATTCTTCACGACTGGCAGAATCCCTTGTCCCGGCTTGACGGTGTCCGCATGAGCTGCAAGTAGAAGGGGGTCTGTCTTGTTAGATCCTTTCGCCGGAATGTGGGCAATGAGGTTGCCGTAGTCATCGAGCGTGCACTCAGCGCCCAGCTCGCTTGTGAACAGATCTTGCAAGTAGCTGATGAACCGCCCTTCCTCCCCTGATTCACTGTCGATCTGCACGAAATCACAGAATAGGTCTACGATTGTCTTGCCCATTGCTTCTCCTCCCTGCTCTTCTGTTTGGCTACAAAGTGCCACTGAGCTTAAGTATAGAGAGCGAGCATCATCATAACCAGGGTTGACGGATGAGGCGAACGTTGCTATTGTAGGTAATAGTGGAGGGAAGATG
>CAYQFN010000322.1:0-1376 GCA_964416685.1 uncultured Thermotogae bacterium
TCGACCTGCAAATCGATGTTCAGTGCATCGATCACATCGAGCAGTTCTTGCTCCCGAGTCCCCTCTGGAAGCTCGATCCCGGAGAATCTGATCCCCAGTTTCTCTGCGAGTCGCGCCTTGGCACGGTAGTAGACGCGTGCAGCACTGTTCTCACCAACGAGAATAGGAGCAATTGCTGGAACAATCCCCTTGCTCGCAAGGTTCGCCACCTCAGGGCGTAAGTTCTCCTGCCGCCCGCGCGCAATGCTTCTTCCGTCGATGATGGCGAATACCCACCTCCTTCTACTTTCCCACCTCGACTTGCGTCGAGCTCGGAGCGTAGCGCAAGATCGCCTCCGGAAAAGCGAGGACCGAGGTGTAGATCCACACCTGCCCGCTCCTGCGCTCGATCCCCACGCGCAGACAGTCGTAGAAGTCATGGAACAAACCAAAACTCGGATTGACGATCGCCTGCGTTGCCATGTCCACTTGCCCGCCCAGGCTGATTCCCCATTCCGTCCCGTACATCATTTCTGTCTCCAAGGTGAGCTGCGAGAGCTTTGCCTTGTTAAGATCAAACTCCCCCGACAGGGACACTGTGCCCGTCTCAGAGCTTCCTGCATGCAGGCTAAACATTGATGATTCGAAAGTATCGTTCTTTGCGTCATAAGGAATAGCCCACTCCACGCTCACGTTATTGTATGTGCCCTTCCCCGACAGATCGATGTGAGTGAACGCAGAACCTGGAATGTCGTACGTGGTGGCAAGAGTGATCTTCGCTCCCGGTGACCATTCGACGCGTAGCTGCAGCAAGTCTACGGTGCCGTGTGCTAGATCGATCCCTCCGCTCATCCGTAGGGCGAGCTCAGTTCCCGTCGCTAGGCCAAGAGAAATGTGATTCTTCCCTACCAAGTGATCGAAGGCGAAGGGGCTCTCGCCGTTGATCTCTTGATAGTCGTACGTAATCTCCATGCCGGGACGCGAAAGTGATACGGAGAAAGAGTGCGCCTCCCGACGACGCGTCATTGCCCCGGCTTCGTAGCTCGTCAATCGCAACGACCCGATCGGCGTGATGCTGAACCCGAGGAGTGTGCGCGGGTTCAAGCGCAGGGTGATAGATCCATCCGCGCGCAGAGAGGAGCCTGTGAGGACATCCCCCGCCCACTCGCTGAACCAGCCCACGCTTACATGCGGAGTGATGGAAAGATCGCCCCACATAAACGCGGAACGCGAGAGGGTCAGTTCGGGGAGGCGCTCATCGATGCGAACCTGATCGTTCTTCTCAGTCTTGCTGCGGGAAGCAGAGAGGGCGAAGTTCCACTCCTTGATCGGGCCGCTGGTGGATGATGAGAATGTGAGATCATGCGTGGCCTTCTGTTGGTGATACGTCGCGCTCC
>CAYQFN010000323.1:0-1362 GCA_964416685.1 uncultured Thermotogae bacterium
TTGTGACAGTGTAGAGACAATCTCTTCATCGTATTCAGCCCGCTTCCCTTTGAGAAGCTCCTCGTTAATCCGCTTACCGATCCGCCAGTAGAGCATGGTCAACTCAGTGTTGATCGTTCTTGCGACGGCCGAGCGGGTGTCTTCGATCAGTTCGCGGATGTCACCCAGTAGATCTTTGGGCACCAAAGATGGATTGCTAGATCTAGTCAAGTTGCTCCCCATGTCGTATCGCTTCTACCTCTGATATTGTCGTAGCTTTCGCGTAGCCTTGCTTGCTACCTATATCCCAGCCGAGGACCTTGAAAAATGGATCGATGAATTCCAACCGGACTTGAGCTTCGTTGTACTCACTGGAGCGGTAGGTATCTCGATTACGCTCGAACCGTTCGATAAGATCAATGACCTCTCGTGGAGCGGCCATCGTTACGTTGCCTGCCGGAGCTGTTTCCACATTGTAGTTAGTAGTTTGTAACCTTACACATTCCCGTACAAGCACGAGACATAGATGCTGAGCGATCGTGGCGGTGGGAGGTGTTTGCTGGTGTAGGTTGTTTGCTTGAAATTGTTGCTGGAATGCCTACAAAGAGACTGGCCAAGGCGCTGTTTCTATGAAGCCAAAACACGGCCCGGTGCCGCTCTATGCACGGCTCTGCTGCTTTATCAGTGCCGTGTCCGGGCAGGAGTCATTCTCGATTTGCAGCGTAGCGTGGCCAATCTTAAACTGGTCGTGTAAGATCTCCTCTGCCTGCGCGCGGATCCCATCCGCACTGCTCACCATCATATCATTGACTCGGATGTGTGCCTCCATGTGATTGTCGTGCTCTCCTACTGACCAGACGTGCACGTGGTGAACGTCGCGCACGCCGGGGATCTTCTCCAGGGTCTCCTTCATCAGCGGCAAAGAGATGTCGTGCGGCGTCCCCTCCATCAGGACGTGCACCGTCTCCTTCACGATCTCGTAGGCCTCTTTGAAGATGTACAGACCAATCAGGATGGTGATCACCGGATCGAGCCAGTATACGTTCCATAGGTAGATCGCCAGCCCGCCGAGGATCACCCCGACCGAGGAGATGGCGTCCGTCAATAGATGCAGGTAGGTCGCCTTGATGTTCATGCTCGATTTTGCCCCACGGCGCAGCAGGAGCGTACCGATGACGTTTGCCACCAGGCCGATCGCGGCGACGATGAACATCATCTGCCCGTGAATCGGCACTGGATTGATGAACCGCTTGATCGCCTCTATGAACAGGAAGATGGTTATCACGATGAGCGCCGATGAGTTTATCACCGCGGCGAACACCTCCGCTCGCTTGAACCCGAATGTATGCCGCTCCGAGTTCGGCCTGCTTCGTAGGCGTATCG
>CAYQFN010000324.1:0-1354 GCA_964416685.1 uncultured Thermotogae bacterium
GAAACCACTAACAATAAAGTTGCTACCCGTTTTGACATGTCTAAGCCTCCTTATCTTGTTTCCGATACCGCTTCGAGCAAGGATACGCTTTTCTCACCTGCTATGCACCGTAATTATCACCTCCTTTATTCTAGGATGGAGAGGCAACTAACTCCTTTATTAGCTCGTCCGGTCGGCTAAACAGCCTCTGCAACACAAACAATGCCCCTCCCTTTGCGCAGCTGAAGGATTGATCCTGCGCCTGGCACACTTCGATCTCCCAATCGAACTCGCTACCAAGGTCAAGGTTTAGTTGAGTAGCTATCTGGTTGATAAACGCCGTTTCTGCAGAATCAAGGATTTTCGCGTTGATGACGAGTCGATTTGGGTCAAAGAACGTCACCATCTGCTTTATTGGTTCGATAAGCGAAGAAGCAATAAAAGAGGCAAGTTCTTCGGCTGCTTGCGCTGATACCGTGGCTTCTTGGCTTCGCCGTTCCATGTCATCTACTTCTACAAACGCATGTTGCAGGGAAGAGGCATTCCCGCATCCACCATGGAAGACCTTCCCCTTAATGAGGGTGCTCCCTCCCATGCGAACGTCATTTTTTACGCCTTTTCTCAGGGCGATGTAGCTCATCACCCTGTCTTGGTACCCCATCAAGTGATTCTCCGCTAGTGCCATAAAGTTAACATCCCTATCTATAAAGATAGGAATGTGTAATTGCTCCTCGAGCATCGATTGCACAGGCACTTGCTTCCACTGTGGAAGGTTTTGGCCAGAGATGGTGATTTCCTTTCCTTTGAGGAATGCGGGAACCCCTAATCCCATACCGACTATTTGATCGACGCCTTTCCCCGCATTGCGTAGCATCTCCTCAGTTTCCCGTGTAACAACAGCCAAGGCCCTCTTTGGCCTGGCAATGTCGGTCTTGGTAAGGGTGGAGGTTTTCGAGAGAATCGCTGATCCATCCAGTTCACACAGAGTGAGATTGAGTTCCGGGACCTCGAGGTCGCCTCCAATGGCGTAGCGAGCGGCATTGTTGAACGCAAATCGCACTGGGCGCCGTCCGCCTTCGGATGGTTCATGGCCGTCGCGCACCAGTAGATTTCTGGAGAGGAGATTTGCTACTGCCACCTCAACTGTGGGGCGGCTGAGATTGAGGGATTTACAGAGGTCGTTCCTTGTGAGGGGAGACCGCTCTCTCAACGCAAGCAGGACACGAATCACGTTGTTCTCTCTTACCTTCTGTGTCGTAACCGCGTCGTGTGGCATATGCCCCTTCTGTAACGTGTTCGATGTAGCTTTTGCAAGGATCTTTTGTAAAAGATTCTGATATTACTCTAGCACAATTATCGCCGATAGTCAAGAGGA
>CAYQFN010000325.1:0-1350 GCA_964416685.1 uncultured Thermotogae bacterium
CGGACAGGCATTTGTAGGGAATAAACCGAGCACGCAATCAACTGGATCAATCATAAACCGACCAAGACACTTGGGGCCCGAAGCCTGTACGAAGTTCTCGTCTCTACGAAGATATCCTTGGAAGTTGAATCCAGGACAAGCGATATCACAACGGGACATCAAAAGGCGGATGTGGGTCCTCTCTCACTTGCTGATAGTAATCCTCGCGCGTATTTGTGCAATCGATCATCCCCCGAAAATAACCGGTGCGCACCCTTAGTTGTCGAGCGATCTTGCCCTCCAGGTTAGCCCCGATCTCCTTCCTGCTATGAGACACTTTTGTAATGATTAGCGGTAATCCGGATAATTATAGCTCGAACCAACGATGATCCAAACTGTGCCCTTTTGCAACACTAAACGCAAATTTGTCTCGTAATTTGCGTTCCACTTCTTTGGGTTTGTATGGCATAGGAACTATACACGCTGGAGGTACCGTTTGAGCTTCTGAAGCAAAGCTCGCGTAAAAACGTTATCTGCCCGCCCGTCAAGTAGCTGATAGTACTCTATGAGAGACGTTACATAGTCTTCCTGAGCAGCGACCTCGGTATCACCATCGCCGTAGACTAAAAAGAGGCTGTCACTAACAATATAGAGATCGCCATCCCACTCGGACCTAATAGGCAACGGTTGAACAAGTTCCCATCCCTCAGCAATTCTACCGACAAGATACTTTGACAAGGCAGAGGATACCCCAGACACATTGGCAGGCACATCACACCCACCATACACTGACGGACTTACAAGCGGAAAGAAACTATCGGAATTTGCATAAGTGGCCCTCACGCAGGTTGCATAAACATCCATAGCTATTGCTCCTCCACTTCCTTGCCCATGTACTTATTTAGGTCAGTCTGCATCACGTCGATGAATTCTTGCATTCGATCCGGAGATACAATGATTTGCGCAACACACTCGGCCCGCACAGACTCGATCTTCTGCCATTGTTCGCGAACCTGATCTGGATTACCCAAAATCAATGGGCGGCGCATCTCAAAGAAGTCTATGATGAACTCATGTTCGGAATGCTGAATGACAAGGTTTGTTGCATATTTACTATCTATATTTTCAGAGATGTGCCACTCGATTGGCACCTGAATCTTGGGCTTCTCTTCGGTCATGTCGCAACCACCTCTTCGGCATCGTCTCAACTGCTACATCCATTATACCACAAGACGTATGGGGTGGGACAAGTTTTGCAGCGATCTCGTCCCAACGATCCTTGTACTCGGTGTACGTGAAGTAGAGGACGCGTGCGACCGAGGCCTTGTCTGCTTGATTTGGCTTTATCCGACAGTCGTAGACGGCAAACTC
>CAYQFN010000326.1:0-1343 GCA_964416685.1 uncultured Thermotogae bacterium
TGCGCGTAGCCGGATACAGCGACTACTTCAACAACCTCGGCCCGGGCCTGCAGGACGAGATCATCGCCCGCACCGCACACGAGGAACTGTAGGATTGAGGGATTGAGTGGGTTAAACCATCCCTGCTGCAGACTGCGCTAGAAAACGGCTCCCGTGATGTAGTAAACTCCTGGTTCAATTACAGATGCAAAGGGAGTAGCGATGGTCAAGGTTCGATTTGCCCCCAGCCCAACCGGGTACCTACACGTCGGCGGTGCGCGCACTGCGCTGTTTAATTGGCTGTACGCGCGCAACCAGGGCGGCAGGTTCGTCCTGCGGATCGAGGATACGGACCAGGAACGCTCCACGCAGGAATCGATCGATCAGATCGTGGAGGCGATGACCTGGCTCGGGCTCGATTGGGACGAGTACTACCGCCAGACGGATCGCACGAACGTTCACCTCGAAGCGGCGCAGTCTCTGCTTGAGAACGGAAGTGCGTACGAGCAAGACGGCGCGTGGTGGTTCAGGGTTCCACCCAGCGAGACCGTGGTGCACGACCTCCTCGCCGGAGATGTCACCTTCAATCACGATCAGATAAAGGACTTCGTCATCCGCCGCTCCGATGGGACGTTCGTCTACAACTTCGTCGTCGTGGTCGACGATGCCGACATGGAGATCACGCACGTCATCCGCGGGGACGATCACCTGACGAACACCCCCAAGCAAATCATGCTCTACCGCGCGCTCGGCAGGAAGCCGCCGAAGTTCGCCCACCTGCCGATGATCCTTGGGCCGGATCGCACGCGCCTGTCCAAGCGGCACGGGGTGACCTCCGTGTTGGAGTACAGAAAGAGGGGGTTCCTCCCGGAGGCGATGGTTAACTTCTTCGCTCGCCTCGGTTGGTCGCACGGGAACCAGGAGGTATTCACCCGCGATGAGCTGGTGAAGCTGTTCAGCCTAAAGCGTATCGGCAGCTCCGCTGCGATCTTCGACGAGGAGAAGCTGCGCTGGCTGAACCAGCAACACATGAAGCTCGCCGATCCATCCCGCTTGGTCGACCTCGTGCATCCGTTCATCATCGAGACGGGGAAGGTGACTGAGGAGATGTGGAGCGCTGCAGGTGATGAACGCCTGACGATCGGCGCTGAGCTTCTGCGCCACCGCTGTCACACACTCGTCGATCTGGCTGACATGATGCTCGCTCTGTTCCCGGTGGAGATCGAGATGGATGCTGAAATCTCGCTCGACGATCGCCAGGCGGAGATCATCGCTTCAATTAGCGATGCCCTATCTCAGACCCCGTCCTTCTCCCGCGATGACGTGGAGAGGTTGCTGCACGATGTTCTCGCCGCACAGGGGGC
>CAYQFN010000327.1:0-1341 GCA_964416685.1 uncultured Thermotogae bacterium
TAATGACTCTCTTGCCATTTATGACATCCAGCTTGACAATTGTATCAATGTACCTTAGCAATGCTTGATTAATTCTAATCCTTTCCCCGCCAGTCCTGAAATCTGCTCCGACATGAGTGATTATTATTGCTGTATTGAATTTCTTACAAGTCCTTATTAGCTGCTCTTGCCATTGTGCTGACAATAAGTTTATCCTTGGAGAGCCTATCCCCTCTTTTTCGTATAGTTGAGCAATCAGTCCAGCTAGAGAATCCACGACTACTGTATCTCCTTCAAATTTTCTCATTGCTTTAATGGCACTAGAAAAATCGTTCACTTGTCTTATGACAACATTTGCTTTTAATTTCTCGAAAACTTGGCTTAACGGGTAGTTTTGGTCAGTGTCGATATATAGTGTAGCTCCGAGGTAGGGGATCGTATGTACAATTAGAGTTGTTTTACCGCTCCAGCTTGGGCCATAAAGTACTACTTTTTTACCCTTTATTTTCTCTGCAAATTTCTCAAACTTGTTTTCTTTCTCAAACCCTTTCAACTCAGTCATTTTACCACCCCCTAAAAATTAAATTAAATTCGAATTTGAGTGTCCCATTCCACTTTTATGCCTCTCCTTTCGAGTTCTTTGACAACTCTCTCGATATCTCCGTGTATATATCCGATCATGCTTCTGTTTCTCTGATCTCTGTAGTGTATTTGCAAGATTCCTCGGTGATTTATTCTTGCTTTCAAAATTTTTAACCCATCAAGCCTCATTCTTTCCCACCTCCTCAGAACAAATATATAACAAGCAATGCCTAACGAAATGCTCAGAGTATGCTATCCTTTTCCTTTGCAAAGTCCTAAGAATTGATGCCAACGCTAGTATTTTGTCATCTAATCTGATGCCATACTTGAGCCTGTTGATAAGTCCTTTTAACCGGGTATTGTTTTTGTTTTGTGCGAAAACCTCTAGCTGATCTAAAGATTCAATTATTCCTCCATCTCTGTAAAGTTGTACCAATTCAAAGTCTTCACAGTAATCATTGTATTGAACCCATTTGCCATGTTTTTCGCAATACCCTGAGCATTCGCCAGTTAAGATGTTTCTGAAAACGCAATAGAAATGCTTGCATTTGTAGCAACAATCCCTCTGCAAAGCAAAGTAGTCATCGCTCTCTGAGCATTCGTGTTCATAGCCACTGTGGTCAATTACAGCACCGCAATTAGGACATTTTGCAATCTCTGCACCACAATTGTTGCACCTACTCACTAAACTACTAAATTCCAAACCGCAATTCTTACAATAAAACCAATCCATTTTACCACCCCTTAAAAAATTATTCAACCTTTGGATATTTAAATATT
>CAYQFN010000328.1:0-1332 GCA_964416685.1 uncultured Thermotogae bacterium
GTCTTATCCGGCATCTTGTAGTAGCCAAGCATGACGTTGTACCCGCGGCAGGCAAGCTCGCCGGTCTCGTTTGCTGCAACAGGCTGGCGATCGTCATCCGAAATCTTCACCTCGATCCCGGGAAGGGCCCTTCCGACCGTCTCCACCCGTCGCTCGATCGAGTCGTCGAACCGAGTCATCGTGATCACCGGCGAGGCCTCGGTGAGACCGTAGGCGATCGAGACGTTGCAGTGAAGCTCTTCCAACACTCCCTTCATCACCTCGACCGGGCAGGGCGCGCCGGCCATGATCCCGGTGCGCAGCGACGACACGTCGTAACTGGAGCCGTCCTCCTTTCCCTTTCGGTACTCCTCGAGCTCCAGCACGAACATCGTGGGAACGCCGTAGAGGACAGAGACGTGCTCGCGCTCCACAAGTTCAAGAGCCTCTCTTGCCTTGAAGATGGGCATCGGGACGATGCTCGCCCCCCAGGTGATTGCGCCGGTGATCCCCATGACGCAGCCGAAGCAGTGGAAGAAAGGTACGGGGAGCAGGAAGACATCTTTCTCGGTTGCGTGGAGGACCCCGGTTACCTGTTTCGCGTTCTCGGCGATGTTGTGGTGCGAGAGCATCGCTCCCTTTGGATTTCCCGTCGTTCCAGAGGTGTAGAGGATGAACACATTATCCTGCGGATCGCACATCGCTTCCCGCTGCGCAAGCCGATCATCATCAAGTAATCCTGCACCCAGCGACTCTACTTCGGAGAAGGAGTGCATGTCGCTTCCCTTCTCGCCGGCGACGATGACATTCTTCAGGCGTGAAAGCTGCCGGCGCACATCGGCGATCATCACGCGGTAGTCGATCCCCACGAACGTGTCGACCATAAATAGCGTTGTCGCCTCGGAGTTATCGAGGATGTACTGCACCTCGTGTGGCTTGTAGCGCGTGTTCATCGGGACAACGACCGCGCCGATGCGGGCGATGGCAAAGTAGGCGATCACCCATTCGGGGATGTTCGGCATCCACAGGCCGACCTTCTCCCCCTTCTCCACGCCAAGCTCGATCAGGCCATGAGCGAGGTGATCGACACGGGCACTCAGTTCCCTGTAAGTAATGTTGTTTTCGCCATCGACTATCACTGGGCGTTCCGGGTAGCGGGCTGCGGTTTGCGAAAGGACTTGGGACAGTGTTCTCATCGATCCACCTCTAGCTGTTAGGATGTGAGCTGACACAAGATTACCGCATATCGCCGCTTGCCGGCAAGATGCGCCCCAGCCCGCGGCTGACCCGGGCCAGAGTCGGGACAGGCTCGTTTTCCCGTTGAACATCGAGCGATCAGCTGATAGACTGAGC
>CAYQFN010000329.1:0-1329 GCA_964416685.1 uncultured Thermotogae bacterium
AGGACGTTATCGACCGCGATCTTTGCCAGTGCCCGCCGTGTCTTAACCGTGGCGCTACCCAGGTGCGGGGTGAGGACGACTCTTTCGTGTAGCGCAACGAGACCAGGATGGACTTCAGGTTCGCGTTCGTAGACGTCGATCCCCGCCCCGGCGATCTCTCCTGCTTCGAGCGCCCACACGAGCGCCTCCTCGTCGACCACCGGGCCGCGGGCGACGTTCACGAGGATCGCGGTATCCTTCATCAAACGGAAGGCATCTTTGTTGAATAGGTGACGCGTTTCTTCGGTGAGTGGCGTGTGCACGCAGATAAAATCGCTCTTTTCAAGAAGTTCCGCAAACGGTACGTGGCGTGCTCCCAGTTCATCCTCCGCCTCGATATTTCGATGACGATTGCAGTAGAGGACATCCATTCCGAAACCCAAGCGCCCACGACGGGCGACGGCTGTTCCGATCCGTCCCATCCCCACAATGCCGAGCGTCTTCCCGAACACTTCAAGGCCGAGGTGCTCTTGCATCAGCTCCCAGCCGAGGAACTTTCCAGCGCGCACGTAGTCATCTCCTTCCACGATTCTCCGTGCAGCTGAGAGGAGAAGGGCAAAGGTTAGATCCGCAGTGGTCTCAGTGAGAGCACCGGGGGTGTTGGTGACGGCGATTCCCCGCTTCTTCGCGGCGGCGACATCGATATTGTCGTAGCCGACCCCGAGGTTGGCGATGATGCGTAAACGTTTTGCAGCAGCGATCACCGCCGCATCAACCCGATCGGAGAGGAGGCAGATGAGCGCATCGGCATCGCCTATGCTTCGCAGCAGTTCATCGCGCGATATCGGCCCTTCCGCGGCGCGCATCGTGACGTCGTGTCCGGCGGTGCGGAGCCGCTCGATCTCGTCTTCGAAGACCCGACAGGTCACGTATATTCTAGCCATTTTTCCCTCCTCGATTCGGGATCGCTCGCCGGGCGAGTTCGTCACAGCGTTCGTTCTCCTTCTCCCCGGCATGCCCCTCGACCCAGTGGAAGGTGACACGATGTTTAGCGACGAGCTGATCCAAAACCCGCCACAGGTCCTCGTTCTTCACCGGCAGGAGGCGTTTCCCGCTCCGCCGCTTCCAGCCGTTGCGCTTCCAGGTGGTGATCCACTCGCTCATTCCCTTCTTCACGTAGGTCGAGTCGGTGAAGAGATCGACCTGGGATGGTTCACGCAGCGCGCTCAACGCCTCGATCGCCGCGCGGAGCTCCATCCGGTTGTTCGTCGTCTCGATCTCTCCGCCGGAGATCTCCTTACGGTGTGGCCCAGAGAGGAGGACCGCCCCCCAGCCGCCCGGTCCTGGATT
>CAYQFN010000330.1:0-1320 GCA_964416685.1 uncultured Thermotogae bacterium
TCGAAGTTTCCCACGATCACCGCAGTGGCGATGAGCGCCCCAATGGAGAGCGTGCCCACGTCTCCAACCATGATCTTCGCTGGATACCAATTGAAGAAGAGCACTCCCAGCAGCGCTCCCGCTCCAGCAAGGAGGATGATCAACGCCGTTGTTTCGTGAATCATCGCCGCGATGACCGCCAGAGACCCCATGGCGATGAGCCCCATCCCCACTTCCATCCCGTTGAATCCGGCGAGCATGTTCACCGCGTTCGCCGCTACCATCACTCCGGCAGGCACCAGGAACAGGGGATAGAAGATCCAGAAGTTGATCTGGCCCACAAAGGGAATCAAGAGTGAGGTATGTCCTGCACGGACAGCGACTAGCGGGAGCGCGGCCACAGCCGGCAGAAACGCCTTAACTATCTGTCGCATTCCCAACAGATCGTCGATGATCCCGATCAGGCCCGTAAGCAGGATTACTGCCATGGCAGCGAGAAGAAGAACCACGCTCGCATCCTGAAACACGTGGAAGAAGCTCATCATCGCCAGAGCGACCGAGATCCCAACCCCGGTTCCAGCCACGATCGCCAGCCCGCCCATCTCGGGAACAGGTGGCTTCCCAACCTTGTGCATATCCTTGCCGGTGATTCCCGCCCGGTGAAGACGAGGAATCAGAAGAAACACAGCGATGATTGCCGTCAACAAGGATGCCGCAAAAACCGCTAGAATCATACATCCCCCTCGAAACTATGCTCCTTCGATGATAACACTTGCAGCCACGCAGGGTAAATGGAAATGCGAGGCGCCATTACTGCGTGCAAATGCCCCGTCATCAGCGAAAAACATGGTTTACATGAATTTTCTCATCACCGAGGCATCAAGATATACTATTCACCTTCTCTAGGAGCTGTTACATTCCTATTAATTGAACGGGCGTCGCCACCCGAAAAGACATCTTGTCGACAAAGTGAACAGCATTCCAAGTCACAAAGAAATCGAACCGCGACTTGTACCGCTAGGCCAACTCTGCAATCAAGGCATCTCCAAGACTGAACTTTTGCTTCATCGTCTCGATAATTTTCACAAGGTCAAAGCAAACCTTCTCCTGTTCATCGGGAGGAAAGAGGATCGCTACATTGTATCTTGTCGCAAAGCCAACAAATAGCTCCTCCAAGCTCTCGGGGCTCAGATTAAAAGAGAGGATACCGCATATCTCCGTCAAACTGTACACGGTCGCCCGACCTACAAGCTCCCCTTGTTTTACTTGCTCTAAGAATCCACGATTATCGGAATACCTCTGGTCCCCGTGGTAGCGGAGGTCGATAGCGAAAACGTCCGT
>CAYQFN010000331.1:0-1308 GCA_964416685.1 uncultured Thermotogae bacterium
AGATCGCATCTTGAGTGAGCGTAGCGAACGGGCGAGAGAAAAGCCTTCTATCACTTGTGGTCACGAGGGTTACCCGCTCAACACAATGCGAAACCAAAATCGGCATGACATGGAACGTCCCATTGCATAAACTCACACACGGGGAGGGTGGAGATGTTGAGGAATCGAGAAACTGGACTGTCGATGAGGTCATTCCTGATAGTGATCGGGCTGAGCGTTATGCTCCTCATATCGCTTTCGTGTGCAGCGCGCGTCACGATCCCCGACTCGCACCTTGAGGCAGCAGTCCGCACAGCGATTGGCAAGCCTACAGGAGAGATTACCACAGCCGATCTTCGCTCCCTGACTGCACTCTTCGCCTCAGGGAAGGATATCTCAAACCTCACTGGGCTCGAGCAATGCACCGCGCTTCAGTATATCGACCTGTCGAACAACCACATCAGCGATCTCTCGCCACTCGCCGCAGCGACCGACGTAGAGATCCTCTTGCTGCAGAGCAACGAGATCGCTGACGTCACGCCTCTTGCGGAGCTAGTCAACCTCATCAAACTCGACCTCGACTTCAACCGCGTCCTCGACATCGCGCCGCTCGCCAAGCTTACACACCTGCGCTGGCTGGGGCTGTGGGACTGCCGAGTGAGCGACATCTCCATTCTGGCAAACATGTCGGGTCTCGTCACCCTCGGGCTTGGCGGCAATCCCGTCTCCGACATTGCTCCTCTCGCTGGCCTTAGGCACCTTTATTGGCTTGGCCTACCCAATACCGGCATCAACGATCTTGGCCCACTGCGCGATCTCTCAGGGCTTGTGAAGCTGAGCCTCGGTGGGAACAAGATACGAGACCTGACTCCCCTGTCCGGCCTGACGCACCTACAGGGGCTCGGCTTGGGCGATAACGAGATTGAGGACCTGCGTCCGCTATCGAAGCTTACACGCCTGCAGCGCCTCAGCCTGTGGGGAAACACGATCAGTGACATCGCACCCATTGCAAGACTCACCGACCTTGAACAACTGTGGCTAGACCAGAACCACATATCCGATATCAGTGTCCTATCAGGGCTTGTACAGCTCAACATCCTGGGACTGGGAAACAACGCTATCACCGATCTATCGCCGCTCGTTGGCAACATGGGATTAGGAGAAGGAGACACGATAATGCTAGCCGGTAACCCACTCGATCTTGCGCCAAGCTCGGACGCCACGCAGGCGATCGATACTCTCAAGAAGCGCGGTGCGCGCGTCAAGTGTAAACACTGAACGGGGAACGGGGAATGGAAGGAACAAGGAGTATGGGTTATGGATTATGGA
>CAYQFN010000332.1:0-1307 GCA_964416685.1 uncultured Thermotogae bacterium
AAATGAACTGATCAGATTCTGCTCTTCTTGCCTTTCGTGGTGTGCTATTGCTGAGTGCTGAAAGTTGCTTCTACGCAGCTTGAAGTCTCTCGGTTGATAGATCCACAACAACCTGGGGCCATCATCGGTACGAAAGCCTATCTTGTCCTCCTATCTCTGCACAAGGTGTCGCACTCAAGCGTTGCGTAAGATGTCTCGCTGTGGTTGCGATGCTTCTAGTGAGACGTAGACATTTGCGATGGAACTACTCCAGTTACCTGGATACAGCATATGGTCTTACTTCTCGCGCTAACCGGTCCGCTATGGCATCCTCTGTTACGTCTAAATCATAGTCCATCTGCAATCCCAACCAGAACTGCGGTGACATGCCAAAGTACCGTGCAAGCCGTAGCGCTGTATCCGCCGTAATTCGGCGCCTTCCAAGCACAATCTCGTTAATCCGCCGGGCCGGCACACCGATATCCAACGCCACACGGTTCTGGCTCAATCCCATTGGCTTCAAGAATTCTTCAAGCAACACCTCTCCGGGATGCACTGGCTTGAGCTTCTCTTCTGTCATAACTGTCCTCCCTAGTGATAATCCACAATTTCCACGTTGTACGCATCACCCTTTCGCCACTCAAAGCAGATGCGCCATCGCTCATTAATGCGGACGCTGTATTGTCCCGTTCGATCCCCGCGTAGCTTCTCCAAGCGGTTGGCTGGGGGGATGCGCAGATCATTCAGTGTTACGGCACGATGCAGCATGCGCAATTTGCGTAAAGCCACCTACTGAATCTCCCAAGAAAGTCTCCTGGAGCGTCGACGGAAGAAGATTTTCTCGGTCTCTTCACCCCTAAATGAGCGAATCACAGTCGCATTGTATAACGCAGTGCGTTAAACGTCAACCGTTATACTATGGACGTCAATCTTGTCTCCAGGGGGTCACAAATAGCACCGTTCTGCAATCGATGACAAGGTCTTGGCCCCTACCAATACCACAAGAGAAGGGTGAAGCGCGAATAGACTCGCAGAGTTACAGGACCATTTCACCACAAAGGACACGAAGATCACGAAGGGGAGAAAAGACGATGTGCTTGATCCTGCTCTTGAGCTTGTCAGGCGCGATAACCAGTGCTGTTAACTGTTCCTTGCAAGTTGGGATCGAAGTTCATCTGGACTGAATCTTCTCTCTCTTTGACCAGATTTACTAGCTTTTGAATCCCATTCTTCGTGTCCTTCGTGCCTGCCTGTCCTTCGGACGCAGACAGGCCCTTCGTGGTGAACCACCTTCGCCTCTGGTCTTTCCTTATAATCAATGAAGGGAT
>CAYQFN010000333.1:0-1297 GCA_964416685.1 uncultured Thermotogae bacterium
GCTTGCTCTCACTTCACATGGAAGCTCTGGCGATGGATCGGAGACGGGCCGAGTCTTCGTAAGGCGGCAAGATGTGCAGCGGTGCCGTAGCCCTTGTGCTGGGCAAAGCCGTAGCCGGAAAATTGGCGATCGACATCGACCATGATTCGGTCGCGCGTCACCTTGGCAATGATCGATGCGGCGGCAATGTGCAGCGAACGGGAGTCGCCACGGGTGAAGGAGAGCTCGGTCGATTGAGCGATTGAATGATTGAGTGATTGGGAAAGCGGGAGATCGGGGAATTGAATGATTGAGTGATCGGGAGATTGAGCGATTGGGGAATCGGAGGCTTGAGGTGTTAAGTGATTCAATCTCTCAATCTCTGAATCTCTCAATACTTTGATCCCTCGATCGCACAGGAGAAGGTCGACGTTCAGGCCCATTGCGAGATACGCGCGCCGCGCCGCGAGGGAGACGGCAAGGACGATTCCCAGCTTGTCGATCTCTTCCGCACTGGCGATTCCGATCCCCCACAGGGCATGAGACTTTATGCGAGGGCAGAGCGTTTCGCGCTGGCGCGCGGTGAGACGCTTGGAGTCATCGATGCCGGAAAGGGAGCGCAGGATTGAGCCATTGAGTGATTGAATCATTGAATGATTGGTGCCTCGCGGGATGGCGCCAACGTCGGAGGCCCGGGGGGAGTGATTGAGCAAAACATTCGATCGCTCGGTTACCGGGACGTCGCGCACGCGGGATGACGAGGGAACGGATTGATTCGCGATTGCAGAGATGAACGGAAAGTGGACGCAGCCAACTACCACCGGTCCAGCCAGGGCACCCCGCCCAGCTTCGTCGAAACCAGCGAGGGAGGGACACAGAGAGGGGGAGATAGGGTGACGCGGAGATCGAGAGATCGGGAGATCGGGAGGTGGGGGGATGTGGTGACACGGACGGGGTGCAGTCGCCGTGTCCTCGCGTCCCCGCGTCTCGATCTCGGTGTCTTCGTCTCTCCGTCTCACTAAGCTCTCGTCAAAATCGTAGAGCTCTCGCACTCGCAAGAAGCGCTCTTCTTCGCTTCGCCTTGGCATCCCTACCTCCATACCACCAGCTTCCAGCCTAGAGCATCAACCTCACGGAGCAGTAAGCTCGAAGGCTGGCTTCACTGAGCAAGCTGAACAATGATACGTCTTTTCGTGGCAGTTTATCTGCTACGTTGAAACGCACCCCAAGCGCGAAATGTGGCAGGCCCCAGTGGACTAACACTTCACAGGGCAGGCAGCCATACATGGCAAACGCTACACAAGCATATAGCCTTGGC
>CAYQFN010000334.1:0-1292 GCA_964416685.1 uncultured Thermotogae bacterium
CGCTACGAAATGACAAGAGATCCCATGAAACAGCGAGGAACCGTCTTTATCACTCGCGGCTTGTTACCCCATTAATCCATCAATCCCTAATCCCCGCTTCCCGACCTTGGACTATGGCCCCTGGACTTGCTTCTCCCACTTACGATTCACCGTTGACCATTCACGATTTAGACCTTGGACTTCGGACCTAGAACGTAGAACTTCGCACTTAGAACTTGCGTTTTCCCTCTTTCCCGACCTTGGACTCGCTCTTCCCATTCACGATTTACGATTCCCCATTGGGGTTAATTACCTTGAATCCTTCAGTTTCGATGATTCGACAAAACCTCTCGTCTGCACAAACAACCGCCGAGATGGTCTCTGTGCCTTTGGATTTGATGACAGCAAGCTGAATAGCATCCAGTGTCCTAAGCGCATATTGAGGGGCATACTGAATAAGCAGCCTTGTTGCCATATTCTTCTCTCGCTCTCCAAAGGTTAGCACCTCGTAGATTCCCTGATCAAGATCGTTGGCAAAGAGCTTTCTTAAGTCCACAAACGCCTTCGCTGTGATTTCTCTTGTTCTTACCTTCAAGCCGATGGCAGAATAGAATTCGATGATACTCAGATCAGAGATGATCAATCGATCCGATGCCTTAAAGAGGCGCTCCACAACATCTGTGCCTTCCTCCTGATGATAATGTTTGACGAGGGCGCTGGTATCAAGGGAATAAGCCAAAGGGAGAGTAGGAGGATTCATCCTCACCCTTTGCGCTCAGCGATGATCAAGTCGGAGAGGTTTCCCTTAATAGAGCCTAGCTCATGGCGAACTTGAGCTAGGGTAACCTTTGGATCAGCCTCGCTTTTGATGAAATCAAGGAAGACTTCTCGGGATTCAGGTTGTCGTTTGGTCTGTTCTATGATCTCCAGTAACCTTTCCCGCTCTTCTTCCGACAGTTGTTCAACAGCCTGGACGATCCTTTCCTTGGCCGAAATAGCCATCCAGATCACACTCCTTCTTCCCAATCTGGGTCTATCATTGCAGACAAACCCTTTAAAGTCAAGCCTCCTCAGTTGGAGAACGAGACCACTACCCTGCCGAATGACAAAGTTCCCGAACGTCGGTACCCACGCTCGGCCGCGGCACCGACAGTCACGAAGAGAGATACCGGGAGTCTCAAATCAAGATCTGATCCCGGAAAAACCACATGCTTTCTGTCAAGCGAGCAACTCCTCAAATCCCTTCATCCCACCGATTTTTCACCGTTCCTAAGTCCCATAACTCATCACCATTCACCGGCTTTGGACCTTGG
>CAYQFN010000335.1:0-1283 GCA_964416685.1 uncultured Thermotogae bacterium
GTTGGACATCTCGTTCACGGCCGTTGCGGCACTATAAGGAGGGATAAACAATGCGTAAATACCAGATACTAGTCATCGTCGCCCTAGTGACACTCGTAGCGAGCCTGAGCGCGTTCGGCGGAGTACTGATGTCGCCGATGATCACCGAGATTACGCTTCCGCCAGGCACATCGTATGAAGACGACATCACGATCACCAACACGGGGGATCAACCGATGGTCATTGAAGCAAAGACAATCGGTTTCATCGCCCCAGAAGGAGTACCGGAGTTCCTAGACCCGTTGGTTGACGACTACACCTACAGTGGCCGGGATCTGTTGACCCTGACCCCAACGGAGCAGACCATCCAGCCGGGTGAGACCTTTCTCTTTCACTATCGAGTAGCGATGCCAGAAGATCTTGATCCGTACGGTGGCCGTTACGTAGCCGCAATATTCCGTGTCGTGCCACCATCCACCGGTGCCAAGGTTGTTGTGGCGACACAGGTAGCGTCAGTCTTCCTGCTGAGCCCCGGTGGTGATGCCGCTCCGCACCTTGCCTTCGAGCAGATCGGCATCTACCAGAAGAAGAACGATCCGCAAACGGTGGTGCTGAGCGCCAAGATCACAAACGACGGGAATCTGCATATCGTGGGCGATCAGATCTGGGGGATGATCAACGTCGCCGATGAGGACGGTTACATCATCGATAGCTTCAAGGTCAATACCCATACCATGCTCCCTGGAAACAGCTACACCCACACAGAGGAGTGGACAGCCCCCGACTACTTGGTGAGCGGAACGTACCAGTTCCGCTTGACGGTCCTCATCTTCGGGAAGGTGGGAACGGAACCGCAGGAGTACAAGCTGATCCTACCAGTGAAGCTGGAATTCTAATACGGAAGCGACTAAGACCGGGGAGGCACTTCTCTCCCCGGTCTTCTTGTCTAATTCAATGTAATCAACGCCCACAGTCATTAAAGCTAGTTTATTCGAATTGTTTGCCGATGCTACGACTGGCAAGCTGCCCACTGATAGCGAGCTGCTATCTCAGAGCAAAAGCCGCAACAGATGCGGGTTGTCACCCGAATAGCTTCATTGCCCCGTAAGGGAACATCCGGTATAAGTTACGCTCACAGGCTTTTGTGCGCAACAGTGCATAACAAGACCAGTCTAGACAGATATCCGCTGCAAGTCGAGGCACAGGAAATGTCTAGTACCTGCTTCTCTAAGGCATAATTATAGTGGAAAAACAGACCTACAGGAGGTAGCAATGGCAAGAAAGAAGAAGAGCTTGTTGATTGT
>CAYQFN010000336.1:0-1263 GCA_964416685.1 uncultured Thermotogae bacterium
AACACTCCAGTCCAGAGGCCCTGGGGTGACCAACGCGTTGGATCGCTAATGGGTTATGTTGTCCCATCAGGTCATCGCTTACTAGTATATCGATTCCCAACTACCATAGCAAGTTAGTCATGTCAGGTTGATTGATTCCAAGCCATACTTCCAGCGGAAGATCACAGGAGTCTGGTTGATCTCCTCAAAGTACTGTTCAAGGCGTGTCTTCAGTTCATCGAGCGAATCAACACGCAGACCACGAAGCATGACCTTAGTCAGCTTAGAGAAGAATACCTCAATCAGATTCAGCCATGATCCATGCTTGGGGGTAAAGATGAACTCAAACCGATTCGGTACGCTTGCCAAGTATGCTCTGGTCTCCTTAGAGATGTGCACCGAGTGATTGTCCAGCACGATCTGTATCTTGATGTTCTTTGGGTAGTGCTCATCAATCATTCTCAGCCACTCAATGAACTCACAACTGCGATGCCGCCGCTCTACCCGAGCAAGCACTTCACCAGTCAACAGATCAATGCCTGCCAACAGACTGAGTGTGCCGTGTCGTATATACTCAGAGTCACGGGAGATTCCTGAATATGAGCCTGGAACTGGGGGGAGATCTGGGGCTTTGTTTCCCAGCGCTTGCATACCAGGTTTCTCATCGTAGCTGAGAACAGCAGTCATCGCTTTCTCTTCTGTCGCTCCCTTTGCGAGTAACAATTCCACTTTCTTGTACACGTGAAGAACCTGGGCCATTTTGGTTTCGAACTCCGGATCACGTCGTTCCAAGTAGTAGGAGATCTTATGCGGTCGAATCTTGTTCTGGGCAAGGATCTTGGAGACTGTTCCTCGTGCCAGACGAGCAAGAGAAGGGTGCCCTGCCGCCTCACAGTGTGATCGCACATGTTCGGCCAGCAGTCGCGTTGTCCACAACTCTTGCGCATACCCCAACTCCTTAGGCTTCTGACAAGCTAAGGCTACCACCCATGCTCGATCCTCCATAGAGATCTTACGTGGTCGACCTTGGCGTGGCAGATCGGTTAATCCGGTTAGTACCCCCCATTGTAGCGCTCTATCGATTGTGCGCTCTATCTTTGGACGGTTGGTGTGCATGGCGCGGGCAATGGCAGAAACTGATTCTCCATCCGCATACTTAAGTAGTATCTGCGCTCGTTCCACACGGGCTTTCGCTTCAGTGCGCGAACGACTCACCTTAGTCAACTTTTCCCGCTCACTGTCAGTAAGCACTAGCTTGGCTCTCCGGCTTTCAAATGGCATGAC
>CAYQFN010000337.1:0-1262 GCA_964416685.1 uncultured Thermotogae bacterium
CGTTCCCTCACAGATAGCCAAGCCTGTGCAGGCGCTCACGGATTATGGCGATCTCCTTATGTGTAAGGGCGCCTAGGTCGGAAGTGTTTGGCTGCTCGGCCATCAGATCACGCAGCACGTACACGACAAACTCGTTCACACTGCGGTAGCTGGAGCCATCGATCACTACCTTCAGCTTCTCATACAACTGCCGTGGTATCTTGAGAGTCACCCGATCTTCATTCATACGCGTTTTGTAGTATAGCGTTCACTGTGCTACAAAGCAAGATTAGGCTGTAAATAGATCGATATCTGGCTAGACTATTGTACTCCATATGTAGTACCATCTGACCGCGATTGACCTGCGATTTGCTAATGAATACAGAAGAGCAACCTCATTGAGGAGAAGCGGTACCGGGACTTTCTTGCTTGCGAGATTGTGGGGAGTTGCTAAGTGGATGCGCGTGTACTGTGGTTGATTCTAGCTGGGTTTCTGGGGGAGCTTCTTGACTCATCGCTCGGGATGCTCTACGGGACAATTCTTTCGCCTGTGCTGATTATCGCTGGCTACGATCCGCTCGTGGTAGTCCCTTCTATCCTGCTCACGCAGGCGATAGCGGGCCTCATCGCTGCTATCGGCCACCACCGGCTGCACAATGTGGACTTTGGTGTGGATAACGAAGCGGTCAAGAGGTGGGAAGGGGCCAGCTATGTCAGGTTTCTCAAGAGAGCCCTGACGAGAGACTCCAAGGTTGTCATCGTCGTGTCGGTCCTCGGCATCCTGGCCTCCATCATTGCTGCATTTGTGGCGACGAGCATCCCAAAAACTGCGCTGAATACCTACATCGGCGTCTTGGTCCTCATTATGGGCGCAATTCTTGTTTCAAGAGGCAGCTTCCAATTCTCGTGGAGAAAGATCCTCGCTATAGGCGCTCTTAGCGCCTTCAACAAGGGGCTATCGGGCGGCGGATTCGGCCCAATCGTAACTTCTGGCCAAATGATCTCTGGACGGGAAAGCAGGAGCGCAGTAGGCGCGACCACGCTATCTGAAGCGCCGATCTGCATTGCAGGATTCCTCATCTATTTATTGAGAAACGGGATGTCAACCTGGCACCTTGTGATCTTCTTGGGGATTGGGGCGATCGCTGGCGCCCTTATTGGCCCGCATATCACGGCAAAGTTCAGCTCCGAGAGGGCAGTGAGGGTGGGGCTAGGAATCTTGGTAATTGTGCTGGGAACATGGACTTTGGCCAAGACGTGGTTGCTCTAGAGAGGGCGACGAG
>CAYQFN010000338.1:0-1259 GCA_964416685.1 uncultured Thermotogae bacterium
TTCGGACCGAATGAACTACCCCGCCGCAAGCAGACGGTGTATCAAGAAGCTTTGTGAAAAGCACGCCCCAAGGGGCGGGGAATCAACCCCTGTACGGGATTGACTTACAGGGGGTGTTCGTTGTAAGGTAAACGGTGTGAGGGGGATCGGCCGGGGCTGCTGCTGGCGGAAACCGCATGCATGTTTGATGGCGCCGGCAACTTTAAGGAGGTGCGTGCGATGAATGACAACTCAACATGGCTGATCCTCGTTGCGTTGGTGGGTGTCGCGTTGGCGGTCTTCCTGTTTTCTGGAACGGCTCCGGTCGATGTGGGCTCAGAAACTGCTGTAACTATGCCTGTTCAGCAGACTCAACAAGTGAGTGTTCAGCAAAAGCCGATTGTGCGTGCGGTCACAGTGAGCGCTCCTCTAGTGGCGGAGGCAGGGCCAAATCTTACGCTGAACGAACGGGAAAGCGTGCGGCTGCACGGCGTAGCGCAGAATGTAGGAAGCGGTGCAGTGGCCTATCACTGGAGCGCTGAAGGAAGACGCGGATACTTCGATAACGCCTTTCAGCAGGACCCGATCTACACAGCACCGTCTGTCTGTGGCTGCGATGAGTGTATCACGCTAACGTTGACGGTGACCGATTCAAACGGTGTGAGCGCCAGTGATCAGATGTACGTGCGAGTGCGCGGCGATCCCTTGAACTGTGGCACTCCTCAGATGAGCTCGCAGTGCCAAGATCGGCCGAACCCGTGTTGGACCCCGCCCAAGATCAACCGCTGTCAGCACGAGCGAGCGCCGTGCGAATCCCCGTGCATCCAACACGTTACCATCCCCACGTGCAACGTGGCGCCGACACCGTGCTGTTCCTCACCGTGCGGCTGGAACCCTGGATACCCGCTTCCGGCACAGAATGTGACGATTCGGCCTGCGGACAGGCCAAGCCCGCTCATCGAGCGACGCTATCCTTCCTCAGTGAGCGAGAACGGAGCCGTCAAACTCTACGGCAGGGTGAGCAATCCGGCGTGCGCCGATGTATGCTTCTCCTGGAAGGCGAGCAAGGGGACATTCGAGGACGCTGATACCCTGACACCGATCTACCACGCACCGACGTCGGATCGCTTCGGTGGGGAAGATGTGACGATAACGCTCACCATCCACGATGAATACGGCGATGAGGCGTACGACCAGATCAAGATCCACATCAATAACCTAAACTACAGTGGATCCCCTGCCGCGAGCTCGTCCAACAACTGGTTGATGCGAAGACCGTA
>CAYQFN010000339.1:0-1252 GCA_964416685.1 uncultured Thermotogae bacterium
TTTACCAGTGTCTTTCGCAACCTGTCTGTGCCAACGAAACAGACAGGCGTCTGCGCCCTGTCTGCCGGACACCCGCAGACAGGCCTGCGTCCCTGCGCGATATTTCTTCTGTCTTTCTCTCGCTGGGTCACTTCACCACCGAGTAGAGTGGAGGCGCTCTTCATGGTACATTCACTTTGGGACCATCACGTTTCGCTTGCTTCAGCTACATCTTCCAAGAAACCAGCAAAGGCCAACAGCTCGGCCCTCAACCGCGACCACAATTCAGGTAGAGAAGAAACTAACGGTTCCATCTTCTCCGGGATCAGACTAAACGTGTAAATGTTACGCACCAGATGTCGGAATCGCCGCAATTCATCAAGCGCTAAGGCGCTCTCATCACTTATGAGCGCTGGCCGTGTTTCTTGTATGTCCTTCTTCATCCGTTGAAGCAAATCCTGATGCCAGCTTTCGCTAGTTTTCAGCTCGCAATCACGGTCTATGTGTCTGGCAATTAGTTCAAACAGACGCTCAACCCCAGAATAGAAGCCATGGAGGTTCAGGGCCACGGAATCCAGGTATACGTCCTGTTGATCGGTTGAACGTTGAGCACCCTCCCAGGCGTGGAGTACACGGCTGATCAGTCGGTCTAGATCAGGCACTTCGCCTCGAATACGTTCGGACAGCTCCCGATAAACTGTGGTCATAGATCTATACCGTCTCGTTCAATAGCCTGCCGCAGAGACTCCCGGGCTGCTTCAATCTCAACCAAATCTACTGGCCGATCGTTGATGATCTCCTCCACCATTCTCCACGCTTGCCAATAATCTTTGAGAGCCAGTCCTTCCACGGCTAAGTCCACGTCGGAGTCAGGCATAAACCAGGCTGCATGGGCTAACGAACCGAATACTACTACCCTCCGAACCGCAAAGTGGGTCTTTAGTGCCGCCGCCGCCTTATGTACGCGACTCAGTAGCTGCTTGCGCGCCTCTTCTCCTTCAGGGCTAACGACAACGGGTTCTAATCGATGCGATGCTGCCTCTACATAGTGCTTCCATCCCTCGCGGGTCAATTCTAGGGCGGTCGGCATAGTTCTCCTCCCTCGCATGTCTTCTACCTCTTGCACTGAGCTCCATAGGCTCAATTCTAAATCCGAGTTTCGAAATCCGCAATCACAAAGGACCTCTCCTTTTTCCCTTTGAAGGACTCTACCACTCACCGAGGTGCAAGATCAAATTAATGGACGGGCCAAAAGACAAGCATTTCTCCCGCA
>CAYQFN010000340.1:0-1242 GCA_964416685.1 uncultured Thermotogae bacterium
TGCGATGACGCAGACAAGAACAGCAGACGCGACGTTCTCATCTATAGAAACCTGTACTCCCTGAGAGGGAAGGCAGCAGTTGCTCGGATTTTTAAGGAGCATTCTTTCTTGATTCCACTCCTGAGGGAGGCCCGTGAAAAACTCGATGTCTACTTCCCAAATTCAGAAGTCTCGCTAGAAGTGATTACCGATCCGGAAACAGAGGGCGATTACCAGTTACTTGCTGCCGTTTCTACAGATTCGCCAGCGGAGGATGCGTACAGAAGGCTCAAGGAATTTGATAGAGATTGGTGGTTAGATGAGCTGGGACGATCGCAGGGTTTGTTGTCCATTTCTATTGATTTACAATGAGTTTTGACTGGTCCGAGTACTTAAGTATAGTCCATTACACAGCTTTGTACTCTTGCGAGAGTCTTGGTGCTCGACCTTCCTCCTACGTTACCCGACTCGAAACCACGAAGAGCCGAAAGTTTGTAGAACCATGCAAATGTGCTTTCCGGCACCAGAATGCGGTATTATCTGTATCCGGATTGAGACGATCGTTTCTTACGTTACAGGAGGCTTACCATGGCTAAATCGAACGACAAGCAGAAGAAGAGCAACAAGAAGCAAGCTCAGAAAACCCTCAAAGAGAAGCGCGCCGCGAAAAAGGCCAAGAAGGCCCAAAAGGCCTGAGCAATTCGAAGTGCGAGATACTCTTAAGAATCGTCGGAACACTGGGAGACACATTCTTGTCAAGCTGCTCGATCTTCATCCCAAACCCCAACCAGGGATGCGATCACAGGCACTCCTGATGTTCCAATGATCCTCTCAATCGGCATCTTGAGCACGTGATGATCCAAGACAGCCTTCCGCGACGCAGCGGCCCGATGAGTCGGAGAACTAGCAAGAGAGAGTACCAGGTACAGCTTCTATTCCCCCTGTTAGTTGTGGCTCTGTGTCATTCCGAGTGGGTAACCAAAGCAAAAGGGTCAAACGCCAAGACTCGCACAGAGTTGTAGAACTGCTTCACCACAAAGGAAACGAGGAGTACGAAGAAACGGCCTTCGCACTCTTTGCGTGAGGCGCTTCTTGCTCCCGGTTCTGCACTCCGCGCTCCGCGTTCAAAATCACGAATGACACGAATGCCTCAAATGTCACTAACACTGCTCAATCCCCTACAGGGGTTGATTCCCCGCCCCTTGGGACGTGCTTCTCACAAAGCCTCTTGATACACCGTCCGCTTGCGGCGGCGTACTTCAT
>CAYQFN010000341.1:0-1227 GCA_964416685.1 uncultured Thermotogae bacterium
GTGTAGTTGGTGAAAGTCCGGGTTGCGTAGCAAGGCCGGAGGCCGTACAGGGAAGGATTAGCGATCCACTCTGACCCCGAGTCATGCCTGCCTGTGCTCAGTGTGGCAGACAGGCGCTGGTGTCCGTAAGGACACGGGCGAAGCGTTGACAGGGGAAACATCGAGTGTACCGCTAAATCGCGAGGTACATTCGGACCCTGCGCGGTCTGACCCCGGCGCTCAACGCTCAACGCTTAATGGTAGACCCCGTTTGTTTCTGCAATACAGCATCGGCTCCCGCAGCTTCCGTAACCCCGATACAGTACGAAGATCTGATCATCCTGCGTCACGGTCTTCACGGAGGAAGATCTGCATGTTGTCCGGTTCTATTTGGAAATAAGCTAGCAACGCTTTTATGTTATCTCGGATATTATTAGCTGATAGATTGATTTCCGCATAGAATCCTGGTCTTACTTTCTCCTCTATACGCAACTTAGCCTTTTCTCTTGAAAAGAGCGGATTCCCGCGGTTGCTGATAAATCTCTCTTCGTCTGGTAGATGGTTGAACTTTTCAGGGTCCTTCTCCTGCAGGATCTTCAATACATGTAGATAAAGGTTTTTCCATGTCTTGATCCCTTTGTAGGCAGCATCTTCCAGGATGAACCCAAACGGTCGCTTATAGGTAAAGTTCTCATCCAAGGAGTGGCGGGCAGTCTTGTCTAATTCCTTAACAATCCGCTCACGTTTCTGTCGATCGACTGTTTCTCTTTCGATATCTTCTTCTTCAGGATTAATGCCGAAATGCTCCTTTATCTGGGTCTCAACTCGACCGGCGCTATCAGTAAACTGGGTAAGGGATTCATTGAACGATTTGAGAAACTGAGTGCCGTTTTCTAGAGACTCATTATCACGGGGATCGATACTGAGCAATATGTCATCGGGCAGGGAAAGCAGATCTTCTTGCAGAGTGTTTAGCCTATCTAGGATTTCTTTGATTTTCCCTTCAGTCATCCTTGATCACTTCCTTTACTATCGAACGCGGACTTGCCACAACGTAACCGACTCGCAGTAGATGTTAAAGACTTGGAGCATGGCTTCGACCTCCACCCAATTATTGGCTGAGTAGGCCGTATTGGATACATCAGTATAGCACGATCAGACGATGGTGCGCCTGAATATGAAACAGGCATCGTCGCTTTTTCACGCCCGCTGGCTTCCGGTAGCGTGTGCAGCTTGTCTGCCACGTTG
>CAYQFN010000342.1:0-1226 GCA_964416685.1 uncultured Thermotogae bacterium
GTTGTTGAACTACACTCTCTTACTAAACTAACAATTTCTGAAATTGAAGATGCATTACTAAAAGCAAAATCACTTGCTGAGGGTAGAGGAAGAAGATTACTGCCTGGAAGAAGTATATGATGAAGTACTCACTCCCCCTACTACTACCACTAGTACTACTAGTACTCTTAGTACATACAACACTAGCTTACTCTTACACACTATCTTATGGTATTGAGTACTACATTAACACACTAAACTTCTCATCAGTAGGAAAACCACTACCAGTAGTACTAACACTTAACTTTACAAAACCATTAAGAATTAACTACATTCAAGTGAAGATTGTAGGTCCTAGTGTACTAGTTAGTAAGAAGTTAGTTGAAGATCTTAATGTTAGTAAGGGTAAGAGTATTAAATTCAATACTACAGTAATTCCAAGAGATTATGGTGTTGTTAGGTTAGAATTATACGTTAACTACTCTTACAACTACATTAACACACTAGTTATTCTCAAAAAGAATATTTCAGTTATCATTCCAATGCATGAAGAGTTTGAGAGAGAATACCTACACTTAGTTGAGATTAAGAAGACTTATACTAAACTCTTAGTAAACTACTCAAAGTTAAAAACATCATTTGAAGAGTTGAAGAGTAAATATCAACAGTTACAAAATCAAGTTCAAAAACTAAAGCAGAGAATACATCAGTTAGAATTAGAGAATGAAGAGTTAAAGCAAGTAGTTCAGGAGTTGAATTCAAGTAGGAGGGGAGGGGTTATAACCCCCACACTCACACCACCAAGTGGTAGTTTGTTAACTATTTTTGCAATATGTGGTATTGTAGGAATTTCAGTATTCTTACTCATTTACAAACCTAAACTTGAGAGGGGTAGGAGGAAGTGATTGAGAAGATTATGCTAGTCTTGAGGAGGTTACTATTTACTAGTACTAGTGGTAGTTTGAGAGCTACTATTCATAAGAAGGCAGTTGAACATCCAAAATTTCCCTTCAAACCTTATGATTTCTTCTACACTTTCATAATAAATGATAATGAGGTATACAATCCACTAATAAGAGATTCTAGTATTGGTTATATTAAACTCGTAGTTAATGGTAGGGAAGTCTCTAAGGTTAAGGGTTTATTATTACTTACTGAAGATTGTGCTAAGGAAGTACTAAAACTTCATGAGTTAAAGTAAAGAAGATAAAAATACCATTTCTTCCCCTAACCTAGTGTAGTGTGAG
>CAYQFN010000343.1:0-1205 GCA_964416685.1 uncultured Thermotogae bacterium
GTACAGGTGAACATTCACGAAGCAAAGACACATCTCTCAAAGCTATTGGCGAGGGTGAGGGAGGGGGAGGAGATCATTATCGCCAAAGCAGGGTCCCCCGTTGCCCGGCTGGTTCCCGTGGTAGATCGGCCGGCCCGGCGCCTTCCTGGAAGTGCCAAGGGGAAGGTCGCGATCGCCCCTGATTTCGATGCTCCACTACCCGAAGCTATCATGCAAGAGTTTGAGAGATGAGAGCTTTGTTGGATACTCATGCCTTCCTCTGGTGGATTGCTGACGATTCTCGGTTGTCTAAGAAGGCGCGTGAGATTATTGCTGATGGGCATAACGAACTCTTCTTGAGCGCGGCCAGCGGTTGGGAGATGGCGATCAAAGCCCGTCTGGGGAAATTACAACTGTCGGATTCCTTGGAACGTTTTGTGCCTGAGCAACTGATCATTAACGGTATTGAGGGGCTTCCGGTCCAGATGAGGCACACTCTACACGTGCAAATACTCCCTGATTATCACAGGGATCCGTTTGATCGCCTGCTTGTAGCACAGGCCCAACTGGAGGGCCTTCCTATCCTGACGCGAGATCCTTACATCGCCCGATATCAGGTTAAGACTATCTGGTGACGCGGTTCGTTGGGTTCGTAGAGTTTATTGGGTCATAGAGTTCATAGAGTGAGTTCATAGGGTCTATTGAGTTTATTGGGTTCGTAGGGTTGGTAGAGTTTGTAGCGCAGATTTGATAGAGCTCGTTGGGCGCCCAGTGCTTGACTTTGTATTGGTCTCTGCGTAGTATGGTTTTAATGGTCATAAAGACCAAGGAGGCTCTGATGAACATCGGTATTGCGCGTGCGAAGGCTCGGCTGTCTGAGCTGGTCAATCGCGTGGCTTTCGGCAACGAGTACATCATCTTGGAATCCCGGGGGAAGCCCAAGGCTGCCTTGGTGAGTCTAGAGGATTTGAAGCACATACAGAGCGCTCGCTCTGCGCGTCCCACAAGATCACAGCAGCTCCTGGCGCTTGCGCAGGCTGAGCAAGTTCGGCGATCTCTTCAATCCCGTGTTATAGTGCCTTCTTCTGAGGAGCTATCTCGGCTGAGAGAGGAACGCATCGATGCCCTCAGCTAGGCCAGGTATGTCGCTTGACGGCGGATCAAGAACTATGGAGGACATGCGGTGGAGAACCTGCACCAGTCTAGGCGCTAATTTGTGCTAAGTC
>CAYQFN010000344.1:0-1205 GCA_964416685.1 uncultured Thermotogae bacterium
TATGATCTTCCATGGCTCCCGTATTGCTGTTTCCGCAAATCTGGGCATAGCCTTGTATGAATTACCGGTAATAAAAATTTTTCCGTTTCTTCTGGCAACCCATGTTCCACTATCTGTACTTGGGCACCAAACAATGCCTTTATATTTTTTTATTTGCGGTGGATTTCTTTTTAATTGCCTTGTTTTTTTTGCGGTCACTGGCAAGGATAAGCCATACCCGTCTGTTTTTTTACTCCATCCACACTGCTTCCCCAACATAACACAAAGAATTTGAAAATTTTCTGCGGTTTTATTATTATTTTGAGTAAATATATCATTTCCACCGTTTTTAGGCCGATATCCATCAGCCAAGATCATAGTTTCATACAGTATTTTTAATTGTTTTTTGGTTAATTTTCTTAAAAAATTTACTGTTAATTGTTTATTTTTAGTATAACATACAACCTTATCTCTTATTTTAGCCGGTATATAATATGCGTGGTCAACTCCGTTCCCGTTTTTAAATTTTCTTTTTTGAACATTATATTTTGATATCCCTATCCTTTCTCGTATTTTTTCTATTTCAGCTCTTCCTGAAAGATTTGTTTGATTGATAAAAAAAGCATTGCTATTTTTTACTATATACCCATCCGTAACAATCCATCCGACAAGACGAACTATATCATCGCTTATTGTTTTAACCTTTGGCGCAGAATATTCGTTTGCCGCTACAACAATTTCGTCTGATGGTTTAAGATTTTTTGTTTCAACAATTGTTTCATAGGCGATTTTCTTTTGGTTTCCTCTGGGGCCTTTATATTTATATTTTTTAACAACATTTCTATGGTTTGGCGTAACCAAAATATCAAGCGTTCTTGTTTTAATTGAATACATCTCTCCAGTATAATCAAATTTGTAGACTTTTTTAATTGGTTGCCAAACTAATTTTTTAGTATTAATTTCATAGCCAAGAGTCACATCGGTTTTAGTTATTTCATCACGGTATTTCCAACCGTCGCTTGTTAAAATTTGCGTATCATCTGAAACACAAAACGTAATGAATGGCGAATACCAGCGTTTCAGATGCCTGATCCATGGCGGTATCTTGGTGTAATTGAATAAATATTTTTCAGCTTTTTTATACGACTCTTCAATGCTTTTGCCTTTTTTACGCTCATTGATGTAAACAGCGGTTTTAAATAACTGCTCATTCATCTGGTACCAAT
>CAYQFN010000345.1:0-1193 GCA_964416685.1 uncultured Thermotogae bacterium
TATTTGAAGTAAGGATAGGTGACGAGAAGATGAAATTTAGAGCTGTTATCAGAAAAAGCGAGGATTGGTGGATCGGGTGGCTCGTGGATCTGCCAGGCGTGAATGCTCAAGAGAGGACCAAGGAAGAGCTTATAGAGTCACTAAGAATTGGTGCTGAAGATATGCTTGCGACTCCCGTTTTAACCCCCAAGGAAGACGAGGAACTGGTCACGATCGAGATTAATTGAGCAGCAGAGTGCTGACGAAGTGTCCAGTGCCTTGTCCGGAGAATCCATCAACTAAGCCCGAAAAGGATCTTGAGAGCGTGATTGATCTCTGCTTGCTTCTCAGGGGACACTTCTCCACGAACCTTGATCAGCCTATGGAGACGATCTATCGGTCGCGTCTGTAAACAGTCGGCTATCGATCTCTCAGATAGGCCATTTCCTTTGGAGGGATTAAGTTTTATGTTAGTGATGATTTTGGCCTTCTTAGCACTCCAAGCGGTAATGGGAACAACTTGAACGATTGGAACCCGCTCGTTATAGACGTCGTTAGTCACAACCACGCACGGTCTTGTCTTGCCTGTCTCAGAACCTACAGTTGGATCAACATTGACCTCAACGATCATACCTCTTCTTAAAACGGTCACTTCGGCCATCCATTGAGCGCCGCTTCAGTCAGGCCCTGTAGATCACTGTCCTCGGAGTAGATTGCGGAATAGGCGCTGGCCGACTGTTTCAATTCATCAAGTTCAAGCTCTTTCCTGTAGTGATCGATGGCTGCTCGAAGCATCGAACTCTTGTCCTTGAATCCGTACTTCTCGTGATCGCGCAAGAAATTAGCTTGTGACTCTTCAACACTGAATTTAATCCCTTGACGCGTTGCACGCAGACAGGTGATGTGACCCACGCGCTCGCGATGCCAGTGATCCCTCATGCTCACCTCGCATGAGATTCACCGCCTCGCTTCATGCTCATCTTGTATGAGACAACTCTTCTACTTGATTACCACAACCTAAAGCAGTACTCTTCGAAGCGATAGTAGCAGGCGTTTTGGCTTGTGGTATGATTCCCAGCTAAGAGCCTTCTGCCTCGATTAACTAGCAGTACGGAGGTGATGGAGATGGCAGATCGAGAGACAGGTACCGTCAAGTGGTTTAATGACAGTAAGGGTTATGGCTTCATCGAGCGTGAGCAGGGTGAAGACATTTT
>CAYQFN010000346.1:0-1186 GCA_964416685.1 uncultured Thermotogae bacterium
GATCATCCCGAGTACTTCTTCGCGGAACGGGAAAACCGCCTGTACCTGAACCTGGTTGATGCACCGAATCCTGCATACATCCCGAAGGAGATCATCGACAAGGCAATCTCGTTCATTCACCAGAAGCTCGCGGAAGGACTGAAGGTGCTTGTCCACTGCAATCATGGTGAATCTAGGGGACCAGGAATCGGGTTTCTGTATCTCCTGCGGTATACGAGCACGCTACCAAAAACCTCCTTGGATGATGCATTGACAAAGTTCCGCCAGATCTACCCAGCGTTCTATCCCAGTCGGGGGATTTCTGGCTTCATCGCTGCGCATTGGAAGGAGTACGCTGACAACAATGGGAAGGGGTGATCGATTAAATGAGTACTAGAATCTACGAATCTCACGTAGAATCAGCTGCCCTCACTTGGCTATTAGGGAAGGTCCCCGATGAATTGCACGGACAGAGCGGTGAAAATCCGCTTAAATACATAACATGACAGAACAAACAGTCCGTCACTACTTTGTCGATGAAGCCGGAGATAGTACGCTGTTCAATCGCAGAGGGAAAGTTATCGTCGGAACTCCGGGGTGCTCACGGTTCTTCATATTGGGGCTATTGGAGGTCCCGGATCCCATACGAATGAAAGCTGACTTGGAAAAGCTGCGGAGCACGTTGCTTGCTGACGTGTATTTCAAGGATGTGCCGTCCATGCAACGAGAGGCTCGAAAAACAGCGGTAGCGTTCCACGCTAAGGATGATTTGCCGGAGGTGCGCCGCGAGGTACTCGCCTTATTGAAGAATAGCCCCGGCCTGCGTTTCTTTGCTGTAGTAACCGACAAGATGCGCGTATTGGAATATGTTCGTCAACGAAATATGCGTGACTCTAGCTACCGTTATCATCCCAATGAGGTGTACGATTATTTGGTTAGGAGGCTATTTCGAGACCGTTTACACAAAGCCGACGTCTACAACATCTATTTCGCTAAGCGCGGCAAGGCCGACCGTACGGAGTCTTTGGTAAAAGCGGTGGAACGAGCCCGGGAGCGGTTCTACGAAAAATGGGGTATTGTTAGCAATGCAGCCGTGCGAATTTCTGTTGGCACACCTGAGCAATACGCTGGTTTGCAGGCCGTTGACTATTTTCTATGGGCTTTGCAGCGGTTGTACGAGCGCGGAGAGGATCGGTATTTGGTTTAC
>CAYQFN010000347.1:0-1186 GCA_964416685.1 uncultured Thermotogae bacterium
TCGCAAGCAGGATCTGCGCCTCCTTCTTCGCTTCGCGGTTCCAGAACGGCCAGTTCCCGATAGGTGTCGCAAGGACGAAGTTGAGTTCCCGTTCGATCAAGGCCCGATCCCTGATTCCATTTACCTTACCGAAGAGATCGTAGGTGAAGCCCCAGTACTGCGCATACACTACGTGATTTTCCAGGTAACCTGGAGCAAGTTCGATCGCCCGTTCCAGGTGTTCTCTTCCCCCTTCGAGATCGCCCCCAAGGAGATCTGGTGTTGTCACCAGCAGTGCTCCGAGGGCGTTATGAGCGCTTGCGCCCCAGTAACTCTCCCCTACCTCGATCTCCCGCTCATACATGACCTTCACCTTGCCGACGTTTACCATCCCCTGCAGCGGATCATAGCCGAAGATTGCCCCCCAGTTGTTTGCCGTCCAAAGAAGGGCGCCTGGATCGGTCACATAGCTGACGGCCGCCACGAAGTCATCTTTTTCCCAGCGGGCGAAGTCAGGATTCAACCGCAGGCTGCGCAGGCCGTAGTCCTTCCCCCTCTCAAACAGACCCCTATCCTCCGGGGTATTCCCCTCACTGAACGTAGTAAGCTCGTAGTAGCACTGCGAAAGGCGGTTGAGAACAAAGGCCTGGGATTGGACGGAAAGGGTGTCGAGGCAGGGCAAGACTGCCTCGTAGCGGGAGATGGCCGCTTCCATCCTCTCTATGATGAACCGCTCGGCAAAGGCGTCATCTGCTCCAACTAAAAGCTCGGTCGGAGACGCAACGTCGGCGAACACCGGGATCCGTAGCGACCCCGCCACCATTATCAACGCCAGACCCAACAAGAAGAAGGTCCTTTCCACTCTTGGCCTGGCCCGCAGTCCTTTCATCTCGTGCTTCATGTTGTTCACTCACCCAAACTAAAGGGTGACGAGCCAAGGTCGGCCTGTCAAGTGTGTGTTCAGCTTCGGAGACCTCGATACGGGGGCAGAATGGCATGCAGGTTGCCTTTGATGCTTCCTTGTCGTTTCGAATGGGCAACGGACTTCTGGCTGCAAATGATAACCGCCCTCCCTCAGAGCCTGTCCGGCAACTCAAGCTGTCTCTATCGTGGTCAGCTAAGCGGAGTCTACCAAGGCTAGCGCAAAGACGGGTGGGCACATACGGCGTACCATCCGCGGATGCTGGTGAAGGTATTGGTGTACGGG
>CAYQFN010000348.1:0-1181 GCA_964416685.1 uncultured Thermotogae bacterium
GCCAAAACATCAAGAATAAAGGTCTAACCCCGACGTACGCTCAGAGAAGTGGCAGATTTCCTGGAGTTACACTTCTCGACGATCAGCGTCATTGCGAAACGTGTTGATGAGGCGAAGAAGAATCAAGAATAAAGGTTTGACTCCACTCCTTACTTAGACGTAGGATGCGAATTCACTTGGAATACCCTTGATCTCCGAAACGAGTGAGCTGTTCCCTGAGTACAGCTTCTCGATCAAAGCTAGGAGAACACGATCTTTGTCTGCTGCCGAGATCTTCAACCAGTATTCATAATCCGAATCACCCCAGAACTCATTTGGAGCATCTCCGACATCTTGCCCCGAGAACAGGAGATCCCCTTCGTCCGTCATTCCGACATCCATACGTACACTTGTTGCGCCATGTGTGTTCAACCAATCTGACTTTCTCGCGCATTCGGATCCTCCAGTTCCTCCTCTGAGAGAATTGCAGGGGTTTTTAGCCTCGCTAATTCTTAGACTCCATCATTGGGGACATCCAAGCCGACATCAGGCCACAACCTGGTAGATCACAGGCTTGTATTTGGGTTGTGGAATGGGCTTGCCTTCTGCTCGCGCCGCCTCAAGCCAAGCAATCTTGGCAATCTCGACCTGTTTCAGTGCCTCGTCTGGTGTATTTCCAAATGCTGAACAGCTTTCCAAATCAGGGATATCAGCAATATACCCACCAGCTTCTTCACTGTAGCAAATATCGATATGATAGTCCTTCATAGTTTACCTCCCAGTCGGACTAATCCTGCCTAAAAACATGGCTGCAATCCCGCTTGCTTGCATATCTCATTTGCCGTTACTCGATCCAGCGTACGGTGTCGTTTGACTGGAACTGTCTTTACTCCGTTGGAGTAGATGGAGTGCTTGCCTCCTTCCCGTAGGAGAGAAAACCCATTCTGCTCAAGGTATCTCACCAGATCACGGCGTTTGACCGACATCTATACCTCGATCGCAACCTGCTCGAAGAGAGCCCCACCGAGCGGAATTTCTCTGTGTTGTTGGCGATAGGCCAAGATCATTTCGTGCAACGCGTCCTTGAGTAGTTCCCGACATTCTTCTAGGGTCTGGCCTTCAGTGACCACTTCCGGCCACTCGACCAATTGCCCCATGTAACCTGAGCTAATCTTCGTGTACTTGGCAGTGTAGGTGCTAGG
>CAYQFN010000349.1:0-1179 GCA_964416685.1 uncultured Thermotogae bacterium
ATCCGACAATGCATGATGTGTTTCTCATCACCTATTACCCATCACTCGTCACTGAATTGGCCGCGATCTTTGCATTAGGCAATAGCTCTTGCCGTTCCTCCTTCGTGCTCTTCGTGTCCTTCGTGGTGGGACGCCTTCCTTCCTTACGGCACAAATCACCCATACAGCGAGGTGATCCCGTGGAATCCGAGCAGGACCAGTCCCATGCGCACCGCCGTCCCCAACCCAGCGGCAATGGAAAATAACACCGGCCTCTTTCCGACGATCGCAAACAGGTACAGAGAAGCCGTATCGGGAAATCCCGGGATGCTCAGCAAGACGAAGACCGCAAACACTCCGTAGCGCCGCACGAAGCGTTCACTCACACCAAAGAACCTCTTCGCCCAGCGATGGCGATCTAAAAATCGCTGGAATCGCGCTGTCTCCTTGGCCCTGTCCCCGACCATAAACACGATGTACGCTCCGACTGTCTTTCCAAGAACGGCAAACACGAAGATCCACGCGAGCGGAATGTAGTCATACCCCAACACCGGGATCTCGCTTGGCGTCGGCAGGACCACCGCAGCTCCCACCTCGTACAAGAAGATCAATAGAAGTCCAACGAAGATGTGCATGGCAAACAGTACCGCGCTGTCAGCCAAACTCGCAAACGAATGTGTTCGCAATACGCGCTATACTGTGCAATCACCACAGCACCAGGAGGGAAGAGATATGGACTACCAAGCACGTCTGGATGGATTGAAGAAGAGGCTTAAACAGCAAGGGATCGACGTTCTCGCGCTCCTCCCCGGAGCGAACCTGACATACCTTACAGGCATAAGGAAAAAGGTTAGTGAGAGACCGCTAGTATTCTTCCTCTCACCATTGCATTCAGCACGACCAGTTGTTCTCCTTCCGCACCTCGAAGTGGAGACATTCTCCCGCGCTCTCCCCTACGAGGTCAATCTCATTCCCTACACGGACGAAGAAGGCTACACACACGCGTTCGCAGAGGCAGCTAACGCACTACGTCTCAGTGGAAAGACTATCGGAATGGAGGCAAGATCGATGCGCCTCCTTGAGCTGCGCCAGATTCAAAGAAACGCCACCGAATCAAAGATCGTAGAGGTGGATGCTATCCTGTCTCAGGGCCGAATGCGCAAGGATCGAGACGAGATCGAGGCTATCCGAAGAGCGATC
>CAYQFN010000350.1:0-1179 GCA_964416685.1 uncultured Thermotogae bacterium
ATTCTTGGAGCATCACTTCCGCGTGAACCGGAACTAGAGGTCACTAGCAACTCCTGTCTGCCTCCTGCCTGTCCTTCGGACGCAGACAGGCGCTGGCACAGGCCAGGCGAAACACGACAAGGAACCTTTAAATGCTCTTCCTCTTTGCCCACTACGCTTTCCCCCTAGAGATTAAGGTTTGCATCGATCTCGTCTAGACGCACCGGTCTGTTCTCAGCGAGAGAGCGCTTGGCTGCGTAGCCCATAACTACGGGAATCTTACCCTCACGCCCGCTGACCAGGGGACGTTCTCCTCTTTCGATCGCATGAATGAACGCTTTCACCTCAGCCACGTAGGCATCCATATAGCGATCGGTGAAGAAGTGGTAGAGCGCGGATGAACGATCACCCTCTGAACCGCTCAGTACCGCGGTATCGGGCTTAGGATTGGAGACAACCACCGTCCCCTTCTCCCCAAACACCTCCGCACGTTGATCGTAACCGTAGACGGCTCGGCGGGAGTTGTCGATCAGACCCAGCGCGCCACTCTTGAAGCGCAGTGTGACCACTGCCGTATCAACATCTCCAAGCTCCCCGATCCGCGGATCGATTAGGACCGCGCCCGACGCGTAGACCTCAACAACCTCGTCCTGCATCAGGTAACAGGCCATATCGAAATCGTGGATCATCATGTCAAGGAATATGCCGCCCGACACCTTCACGTACTCCAGCGGTGGGGGTTCAGGATCGCGACTGGTGATCCGCAGCACGTGCGGCCGTCCGATCTTGCCTTCAGCCACGAGATCGTGCGCGCGCCGGAAATTAGGATCGAAGCGGCGGTTGAACCCTATCTGAAGGAGAACACCAGCTCGTTTGACAGCCGCCAGCGCACGATCGATCGTCGGGAGATCTAGTGCGATCGGCTTCTCACAGAAGATGTGTTTTCCTGCCTCTGCGGCCTGCTCGATTAAAGAGGCGTGAGTGTCCGTGCTTGTGCAGATGAATACAGCATCAATCTGCGGGTCGTCCAGTATCTGGCGGGGATCCGCTACAGCGCTCGGGATCGATAGCTCTTGCGCACACTTCTTCGCTGCCTCGGGGAATACATCAGCAACCGCGACAATCTCCGCCCCACTAATACGATAACTCAGATTCGCCGCGTGAAGCCGCCCAATACGTCCAGCGCCAATCACCCCGATC
>CAYQFN010000351.1:0-1177 GCA_964416685.1 uncultured Thermotogae bacterium
CATCGCATTCGTGACTCGTGCTTGTTCGAAGGGTCCAGTTTGTAGAGGATTGATAACAAGAAAGATTCACCACGAAGGACCTGTCTGCGTCCGAAGGACAGACAGGTCCTCCGTGGTAAGAAGCTTTTCCTGCTAAAGACCTTGATGCTTTCTCGTTGAGGCACTCTCTTAAAACAGTATAAATCTAGCTATTTCAACTTCTCGACGCTGATTTGATCCATCAGCGCGCGGGCTTCGGGCTCCGTGAAGATTCGCGTTCCCGGTGTGGTCGCTGTGGCGCTTCCGCAGGCAACACCGAAGCGCAGGACATCGGATGATTCCTTGCCTTGCATCAATGCGAAGATCAACCCGGCGACCATGGAGTCACCTGCCCCCACGGTTGAAATCACTTCGACCTGCGGCGACGGGACATAGTAGGGCACCGCTATCATCGACGAAGAGTGCGCCTTCCGCTCCGAGCGACACGCAGACGTGCTCAACCCCTTCCTCGTGCAGCGCCCGTGCCTCGCGGGCGACATCCTCGATTTGCGGAAGCTTTCGTCCGCTCCGCAGAGAAGTTCCAACTCGTAGCGATTCGGTTTGATCAGATAGGGGTGTTGCGGTAATGCCTCCTGCAACAGGCTGCTCTGGGCATCGACCACTGCGCGGGCGTTGTGTTTGCATAACTCTTGCGTGAGTCTCGCGTAGACATCGCGGTGCACTCCCGGAGGGATGGAACCGGTCAGCACACCGATCCCGTTTTCAGCAGATTTAAGGAATATGTCGGAGATCTCAGCGATCGCGTCGTCTGTGACGAGCGGACCGACCCCATCAACCTCGTACTGCAAAGGGGGCTTATCCTGGAGGAGGGTGCAGTTGATGCGCGTTTCGCCATCCACTTGCACCGGGTGGAGGTAACCGGCGTGATCGGCAAGTAGTCGTGTAAGCAGTGTTCCGAGTTTCCGTCTCAACGTGGCAGGCAAGCCCTGCCCCGTGAAACCCTTTTTCATGGGGTGCACACGCTACCAAGGCAACGGCATGTTTGGTGAGGTCGGATCTTGTGTAGCGTTGCATCTTGTATGCAACGTTGTGCTTGTCCGCCGTGTCTCAACGTGGCAGGCAAGCCACGCGTGGCAAGCTGCACACGCTACGAAGGCAAGAGCTTATCTTGTGTAGCGTGTGCAGCTTGTCTACGACG
>CAYQFN010000352.1:0-1176 GCA_964416685.1 uncultured Thermotogae bacterium
ATCGCTTGCTGAGAGAGCGTCGTTGCTGAGTAAAGTTTCCTATTCTGAGTGATATTTTCCGCTTCTAGCCAGTCTTTTGGCCCTTTGCAGCTTACGTTGGTACTCCTTCCTCTTGACATTTGACTTGAATCGTGCTATGCTAGGGTAACGATTTCGGAAAACGATTTCCCATGACAAAACAGGCAACGATAAGAGAAGTAGCTGCACGAGCTGGGGTTTCGCAGAGTACAGTCTCTCGTGTGTTGAACGGAAATGATGCTGACCACATGCGACCGGAAACGAAAGAAAGGGTCCTGCTAGCGATGAAGGAGCTGGACTACACACCGGTCAAAGCAGCGCAAACGCTTCGACGCCAACACACAAAGGTAGTCGGTATTCTTGTCCCCGACATCTCCAACTCATTTTTCTCCCGTGTGGTCCGTGGAGTAGGTTCAGTCGCATTCGAAAAGGGGTTCTCCACTCTGGTGTGCGATAGCGACCATTCCGTGGAGAAGGAGTCACGCTACTTGGATATTCTTCTTGCGGAAGGGGTGGAGGGGATCGTCTTCATACCGGTGGGGACCCCAGATATGAAGCGAATTGATCGCTTGCTGCGTCAGGGTATCCGGGTTGTAGTTGCTGATCGGCGGGTGAAAGGATTTCCCGCTGTCGAAGCGGATAACGCAGGCGGTTCCAGAGAATTGACAGAATATCTCCTACAGCTCGGATACAAGCGGATTGCCTACATTGCTGGACCGCAAGAAGTGAGTACAGCACGTGACCGTCTTGCAGGGTTCCAGGAGGCAATGGCGGAAACCAACCTGGAGCCCGTAACCATTCATCACGGGAACTTCACCTATGAATCAGGTTATGAGCATGCCCGCAAGGTACTAAGCAAACACAATGTGGACGCAATCATGGCGGGTAATGATCTTATGGCTATTGGGGTCATTCAGGCTGCGGAAGACAAGGGGCTTGAGGTTCCAGGAGACCTTGGGGTAACTGGCTTTGACAACACACCTCTCTTGGCGCTGGCGCGACCAAAGCTAACCACGGTGAAAGTGCCTGCATACCGCTTCGGAGAGGAGGTCGCACGACAGCTGTTTGAAGGTGAAGTGGACGACCTTGTCCTCTCTGTCAAGCTCATTCCCGGCGCCACGTGCCGACAACAAAATGTGGAGGAGATAGGATGACTGG
>CAYQFN010000353.1:0-1176 GCA_964416685.1 uncultured Thermotogae bacterium
GTAGAAGTAGCTGATCCAGATGTAGTTTCCGTTGGAGATCTTGCCTTTCTTGTTAACGCCGGGCAGGCCAAATGGTAGGCGCGGATCGTTCTTGACCTTATCGGCATCAATCTCATCCACATTGAACGGCGGATTGGCCATCACATAATCGGCCTTGCCAAGCAGTTCGTGGGGGTCTTCGTAGTACGTGATGGCCCTCTGAATATCGCCTTCCAGGCCGTGCACAGCGAGGTTCATCTTGGCAAGGCGAATGGTTGTTGCGTTCTTTTCTAAACCGTAGAAGGTCAGTTTCTCAGTGGGGCTCTGGTGCCTGCGTTCCACAAACCGGGCGCTCTGCACGAACATACCGCCGGAACCGCAGGCTGGATCAAGTACCGTGCCTCGTTCTGGCTCTATGACGTTGGCAATTAACGACACCAACGAGATAGGCGTGAAGAATTCGCCGCCATCATGGGCCTTCTGGTCGGCGAACTGGGTAAGGAAGTACTCGTAGATACGCCCAAACACGTCTCCAGAAACCCGCTTGAGTTCGTCTGGATTGAGCGTGCGCAAGAGTTGGCCCAGAACGGCATTATCGAGTTCTTGGTACTCGCTCTTGGGCAAAACACCGCGCAGATTGTCGTAGTCCTCTTCTATCGACTCCATGGCAAGGATGATGGCCTTAGCACGGTCCTCACTGTCCGGTACTGAGACGAGGTAATCAAACTGAGCCTTGGGTTGTAGGAATATGGCGCCTTTTTGCGAGAAGTCTTCCTTGGTCAAGGGGCGTGTCTTGCCGTCGCGCTTGGGCAGATTGGCTTCGATCTCATCCTTGACGCCGAGAAAACGGCTGTAGGCATGCCGCAGGAAAATTAGACCCATTACGGGCAAGAAGTACTCGTTGCTTGCGTAATTGGAATTTGCCCGCAACGTATCCGCTGCGCTCCAGAGTCGCCTTTCTATTGCCTCGATGTGTTCCAGTTGTGGCATAATTGTCGTGTTACCGTTACGTACGGATCCCCCATGATACATGTTTGTACTACCTAGTATCAAAATCGCATCGTTCTATAAAACTCCTGGCATTTGGCTAGAAAAGCGTTTTGTCACAGAGCCCTCTTTCGCGTAGTGATTCCTTGGTTTTCGATGTCAGTAGCATACATACGTATTGCCAGCGAAATCTACTCTTTACTTGATCAT
>CAYQFN010000354.1:0-1162 GCA_964416685.1 uncultured Thermotogae bacterium
CAAGGAACAGTTAACAGCACTAGTTATCGCACATGGGACCCTTAAGAGCAGGATCGAGCACAGCATCCTTTCTTTCCTTCGTGATCTTCGTGTCCTTCGTGGTGAAATGGTCCTGTGACTCTGCGAGAGATAATCCTTTTGCATTGTGCCAACGAAAGGAATCTCTAAATTGTCCGGAGGGTCACAAGGAGACGATTACCGCTCCACCTGAACCACGTACATCAATAGCTTGCTCTTTTTTGCAATCCACGTTAGACTGTGTATACAATTGCAGTACAAAGATGCCAGGAGTTGGTGATTATGCCTAAAACGGGGATTATTTCAGCCAGGGTTGACCCCAAGCTCAAGCGCAACGCAGAAGAGGTATTCAAGGAGTTAGGCCTGACAACCACGCAGGCTATCACGCTCTTCTATAAACAGGTAGAGCTCGAGCGCGGCTTGCCTTTTGCGGTAAGAATACCAAATGCTATAACTGTACAAGCTCTAGAGCAATCTCGGACACGTCAGGATCTTGAAAGTTTTAATACGCTAGAGGATCTCTTCGAAGATTTGGGCATTTAGTAAAGAACCCCATAGCAAGCTGCCGAGCGTCGAAAGGCATGAGCTGAAAATCTAACCGGAGTTGGTTTTCATGCTGCGACTATCTCTCACGATGCCATTAACGTTGCATGCAAGGCGCAACCTCAACGTTGGAGACAAGCTCCAACGCTACATCCATCTTTTCGTAACCTCGGAGTTTGTCTCAAACGTTGGTTTATCCCCGCAAGAACCTATATGGCCAGTACGAACAACAAGCTGGAGGTATTCAGCAGAGGGCCTTTATGAAGAGCATTAGACGGACAGCGCAGTTTAAGCGAGATGTCAAGCGTTTGCAGCAGCGAGGCAAGGACCTGGAAAAGTTGAAGAATGTGCTCACAGATCTGGTGAATAAGCAAGAATTATCGTCGCAGTACCGTGATCACGTATTGGTTGGGCAGTACAAGGGCACGCGCGAGTGTCACATTGAACCCAACTGGTTGCTGATCTATGAATCAGTTGAAAGCGAGATAGTGCTCATCAGAACGGGGACACATCAGGATCTTTTCGGGTAGCAACTACGAGAATTATATCCCTTCATTGATTATAAGGAAAGACCAGAGGCGAAGGTGGTTCACCACGAAGG
>CAYQFN010000355.1:0-1159 GCA_964416685.1 uncultured Thermotogae bacterium
GCGGGTACTCATCCCCAAAGAAGGGACATCCAAGAAGAGGAAGCTGGGGATACCGGTGGTAATGGATCGGATCGTAGGCGTGAGTATGCATAGCGTACTTGAAGAGATCTACGATCCGGACTTCACGGCATCCAATTTCGGCTTTCGTCGAGGGAAGAGCCAGCACCAGGCCATGCGTCATTTACAAAGTCTGGTGAAGGAAGGGAGAGAATGGGCTGTAGCGGTTGATCTGAAAGCGTTCTTTGACGAGATCCCCCATGGTCTCATCCTGAAACTGATCCGCCGTAAGGTGGAGGATGAACAGTTTGTAACCATGATCGCCAGACTCCTGAAGGCAGGAGTCATAATCGATGGGACCTTTGAGAAGACGACCAAAGGTTGTCCCCAAGGCTCACCCCTGTCTCCGATGCTCTCCAACATCGTCTTGAATGAACTGGACTACAAACTAGAGGAGCGAAACCTGGGGTACTGTCGTTGGGCGGATGACTTTGTGATCGTTGTCAGATCGGAAAGAGCTGCTCAGCGAGTGATGAAGGGGACGGTAGAATACCTGGAGGAAGAACTCGGGCTCATTGTGAACCAGGAGAAGAGTCGGGTTGCACCGATTAAGAAGATTACCTTTCTGGGATTTCAGATTCTCAATGGTAAGATTCGCGTTAGCAACAAGGCCCGCATCCGGTTCAAAGAGCGAGTCCGGGAATTGACCCACAGGAACAACCCTTTGTCGATGTACCAGGTGATCCATGAGCTGAACGGATATTTGCGAGGCTGGGTTGGATACTTTGGCATTCAGGAATTTCGATATCTGTTTCGCGACCTTGATGGCTGGATTCGAAGCCGGTTAAGGTCGACGCAGTTAAAGAAATGGAAGAACCCGCGGAAGTTCCAACGGATCATGATCAAATCAGGTTTCGACCCACAGGAAGCGCATCGAGTCTGGATCAAGATGAACCGATGGCAATCGGTGATGAGACGGCCGGTGCGATTTGTGATGAACCTTAATTGGTTCAGGGAACGGGGATTAGTGTTCCTGCATGATTTTACAACTGCGTTCTCTCGAACCTGATCGGTTCGGCTACTGATCGAGGAGCGGTATACCTGGCCGGTACGTACCGTTCTGTTGGGAGGGGGTGGCCTACGGGCTACCTCCTACCAGATT
>CAYQFN010000356.1:0-1158 GCA_964416685.1 uncultured Thermotogae bacterium
AAAAATGTGAGCATAGAGGGAGCGAAGATTGAGGACAGGCTGCGCGTTCTCCAGGGAAAGCAAACCGCGAGTGGAAGTAGTGGATCAAGGAGGAAAGAGGAGCAAACGGTGAATAGAAATCAGCTATCAGGTTTCAGGAATCAGCAGGCAGAGAGAGCAAACAAGAGCCCATTGCCGCCTGAAGGCGACAGATTCGGAATGCTGGCCAGGCAAGCGATCAACTCAACGAACCCGGCAAACTCAATGAACCCATAACCTGTACTTGAATCGAAGGAGGACTAGATGCGTATTGTTGTCACTGGAGGAGCTGGATTCATCGGCTCGCACGTTGTCGATAGCTACATCGATGCTGGGCATCAAGTGTTGGTGATCGACGATCTGTCAACTGGGAACACTATGAATGTGAATCCTGCGGCAAGACTAGAACATATCGATATTCGTGACGCACATGGCATAGGGAAAGTGTTTGCCAGCTTCCGTCCACAGGTTGTTAACCACCATGCCGCGCAGATCGATATCCGCAGGTCCGTGGCCGATCCGATCTTCGATGCCGAGGTGAACGTCATTGGCTCAGTCAATCTGATGCAGCAGGCGGTGCAAAGTCATGCTGAGGGGTTCATCTTCGCCTCTTCTGGCGGGGCGATCTACGGGGAGACGCCGCATCCCGCGGTGGAAACGGCGGTGAAGGCCCCGATCAGTCCATACGGGGCGGCGAAGGCGGCGGTGGAAAACTATCTGTTTGCTTATCGCAAAACCTGTGGATTGAACTCTGTAACACTGCGTTACTCGAACGTGTACGGCCCACGGCAGGATCCAGCGGGCGAAGCAGGAGTTGTGTCGATCTTCGCGAGTGCGCTTATCGCTGGCCGCGGTGTGACGATATTTGGCAGTGGCGATCAGGTGAGGGATTACGTGTTCGTCAAGGACGTTGCACAGGCAAACCTGTTGGCTCTAGATCAACTGCAATCCGGAGTTACTGATGTGCAAAGTCCGGATGGGATGGCGTACAACATTGCTTCTGGACGAGCGACATCAGTGAACGAGCTGTATGATGAGATGGCGAAGATCATCCCCGCAAGAGTGGAAGCGATCCATGCCGATGCAAGGCCGGGCGAGCTAATGGAGAGCAGGCTAGATATCAGGCGTGCCCATGACGTG
>CAYQFN010000357.1:0-1152 GCA_964416685.1 uncultured Thermotogae bacterium
AATCTGATTCTGCCACGTATTTCACCGGGGTGCTGTCATACATCACTGGGGTATTCATGGGGCTATGAACCCAATGAACTCTACGAACCCAATAGACTCAATAACTCCCCCCCTTCCGCCAGGTATGATCCGTCTTGGCCGGTGATACCCGTGATCAGTGCTTTTTTCATCGTTCCTCCTTAGGGTTTAATCAATCTCTACAACCTGTTGCTTCGGTCGGAGAGCAAACTCGAATTGCCGAAGAAAATCCATTCCCAGCAACCCATCGACATAATGGTCAAAGGGGAGATCATGGCAGACCACTGATAAGTCTCGAATCTCTTGTCCCAGACAATGAAACCGATCCAGGGAAACTTGAGGAGCCAGCTCAAATCCACTAGCAGTAACCAAACGGACCCGCTTTTTCACACTGGCAGGATCATATCCCAAGCCTTCCATGATTGACCACGACAGCACTGTCTTCGACGCCCCAGTATCGACAACAAGCTTGATGACCCTCACCACATCGCCGTGGTGGACCGCTGCTCGGACCATGAGCACGCCACGAACGGAACTTAGTTGATAGCGGCGTGTCACAGGACAACCACCAGATCATCTTGTTCAGGGATCTCACCGAGATATTCAATAGCCAACGATCTTCCTTGAACTTTCATCTGTGCTTGGTAGATCTCTTCTTTGTCCGCTGAATGGGCAATGACTTTGCCTTCAAGCACATTCAGGTCATCATCAAGCTTGGAATATTCGATCAACACCCACTCATCCGGATAGAGCTTACGGATCTCCTCTATGCGCATTGGATCTCACCTCAGGCTAAGTATAACCACCTTGGCAGTGATGGCAATTCACACAACCACCCTATGCTTATCGCTTCTTGCCGCCACCTTGACGCTCTTATCGTTGAAGTTCGCCTCTGGACGACGTCAACCGCAATTATAGACCTCCAAAATGCTGCACTATTTCCCATTCAGGCCTTGGCTCTTGGACTCTCGACTCAAGACTGCCGACTCTAGACCGCCGACTCCCGACTGCTTTTCCGTCACTCATCACCTCTTCCAGTCCATTCACCGCTCACGATTTACGGCTTGTCATAGAACCGGGAACATAGAACGCTTCTCTACTCATTACGCGTCACCATTCAGGCCTTGGACTCTG
>CAYQFN010000358.1:0-1152 GCA_964416685.1 uncultured Thermotogae bacterium
TTCAGTCTTGCCGGTTGCGTTATAGTCAAATCGTGCAAGGATGGGAAGTGATGAAAGCAAATAGGTCGTTTGAGATAGCGGAGATCGAGAAACTCGGAGACGTCTTCCGTCGGTATCCAGGTATACGCGCGGTGTACTTGTTCGGGTCGGCGGCGCTGGGACACGCTCGCCCTGACAGCGACATCGATCTCGCCATCATCCCCGCCGATACGTCGATCAGGGACAAGAAGGTCGACATCCTCGGCGATCTTGCAGCTCGTGGGTACTGCGACGTCGATCTCGTTTTCATCGATGAGAGCGATCTGGTGCTTGCTTACGAAGCGATCCGGCAGAACAAGGTGATCTACGCCGTTAGCGACTTCGATCGTGGAACTACTTACTCCAACATTGTGCGCAAGTACCTCGACTTCGAGTTCTTCCTGCGCGCGCAACGTGAAGAGTACAAGAGGAGGGCCATCGGTGCTAAACCCTGAAGTCATCCGCAGAAGGCTCCAGAGAGTCGATGAGTACTTGGATATTCTCGCTGGGCTACAGCGTTACAGCTTGGACGAGTTTCTAGCTGACCCCGAACGCTATGGGAGCGCCGAGCGTTTTCTGCATCTAGCTATCGAGGCATTACTTGACGCGGGCAGCCACGTCATCGCGGAATTAGATCTTGGTGCCATCGAAACATACAGCGACATCCCTCGCATCCTGGCAGAGAAGGGGTACAACTGACGGCAATCCCTACTCGAAAGCTCAGTTCAAGACCCTCAAGTGCTGGCCCGAGTTTCCAGACCGATTTGGCTGTATGGAGGATGCCCGCAGCTTCTGCCAGGGGTTCTTCTCTTGGTACAACAACGAGCACCGCCATACAGGGATTGGCCTACTTGCTCCGGGAATGGTCCACTATGGATGAGCACAAGCTGTTCTCAGAGGGAGGAAAGAGGTGTTGCTCGCTGCTTACGAAAAGCATCCTGAGAGGTTTGTCCGAAAGGAGCCGTCGCCACAGCGATTGCCCGAAGCTGTATGGATCAACCCGCCAAAGACGACAACAACCGACAGGAAACTACACAAAATTCAACCACCAGGTGTCTCAAAGTCATTGGTATATTCCGCTTCACCCACTCCACAATCGATGCCGGAAGTAGATACAGCTGTTGTTCATCGTAT
>CAYQFN010000359.1:0-1149 GCA_964416685.1 uncultured Thermotogae bacterium
GCCTACATGGATGTCTTGAACTTCTACGAGACGATCTACAAAGAAGGGCTTGCTAACCCTGATGTGCCGACGGTTGCTAGCCCATGGATGACGGCACGTGGCGACTTCCAGGCTGGGAGGACCGCTATTCTCTTCGATGGTCAATGGGCGTGGGGTGCTTTCAAGAGTGGAGGTAGCCTCGAAGTTCCAAACGCGGATTGCAACGTTGGGTTCATCAAGATCCCTGGAAAGAACGGAGGGTTCTCGACCTTCTCCGGCGGTTTCACTTGGGCAATCGCAAACAAGGGCCTTGACGTTCCCCCGGCTCACCCGAAGGAAGCTTTTGAGCTTATTTCTGCGTACTGCTCGCAGGAGGGGATAGCGCAACACGCTGTTGAGACCAACTCGGTTGCGCCTAGGCTCGATGCCGTTGATGTGCCAGGGTACGCTGCTGAGAAGTACCTCAGTTGGTGCACCGCCGAGGTCTTGCCTTATACTCACTATAGGCCGGCCCTTCCGGAGTACCCCCAGGTCTCCGAACAGCTACGGCTCCTCGTCCAACGGGTAGCCACATTTAAGATGACTCCAGAAGAAGCCCTGTCTGAGTACGCGAAAGCAGTTGCTCAGATCGTCGGCACTGATAATGTTATGGACGAATTGGGCCTTCTCTAAGTGATTAAAAAGGAGGCGGTAGGGGGTGGCATATGCCGCTCCCTACCCTATTTACATGAAACGACGTGAGCGCATCGTTCTTATTCTCTTTCTTCTTACGCCCTTGCTTGTCTATCTGATCTTCAGGCTTGCCCTCGTCCCCTATGGAATTTACTATAGTTTTACGGATATGTCTTATATGGGAAGGAAAGCGTGGGACTGGGGGTTCGTGGGGTGGCAGAACTACCAACATCTGCTGAGCGACCCTGATTTCCTGGAATCATGCAAGAATTCATTTATTTATGCGGTATCAGGTGCTTTGATTGGACAGTTCTGGCTAGGCTTCTTTATTGGGATGCTGATCTGGGAGGGAAAGCTTAAGGGTGGAATGAGGGGATGGCTAACAACTTTGCTCACCGTGGTTGCTATAGCTGCTTGGGTGACCACCGATACTGCCGCAGGGTTTGAATGGTTTGCCATGTTTGCAAAGTCCGGCGGAATGCTCAACCGGTTCTTGGG
>CAYQFN010000360.1:0-1147 GCA_964416685.1 uncultured Thermotogae bacterium
TACGGGGTGATCGCCTGGGTACAGACGGAACCAGTGCATCCCCAAACAATCATCCGCACGGCTACCCAAGCCGTGACTCGCATCTTCTCATTCTGGGATCAGCCAACTCCAACGCCCGCGGAAGGGTGGGACCAATTTAAGCCAATGCCGCGAGGAGCATGGGGTGCCAGCAATTACGATCCATTCACCGCCGGATTCCTCCCGGTCCCCTCTCCAACGTCATCTGATATCTGGGAGATCCCTCTCCCTTCCTGGAATGGAGAAAAGGTACTACCGCTCATCCTGGTTGTTTTCCCCGACGAGGATTTCATGGGTGAGTGGACCGATCACTACACAGCGGGAGCCCTATTCAATTATTGGTATGCGGAAGAGGGGATTAAAACCGGAATCCCCTTAGTTAGCATTCGGTCGTTGTTGCAGTTGGTTCATCGCTCTTATTCCATCACGTACTGTTCTGATTCCTCTTTTGCCGGAGACAATCTGCGACATGAACTGAGCCATTGGCTCTTCGATATGTTGTGCCGCAAGGAGGGGATCGACCCGGAGACCTTCTCGCCCCTAATCATCGAAGGATTCGCTGAATACACAGCTAATGCACTCAGCCGAGACGAGGACTGGCGGATCCTTGCCGCTGGCTGGGCAGAGGATCACGACTTGTCGGACGTTCCATACTTCATGGTTTATCCAGTGGGGACAAGCCTGATCGATTTCCTTGTGGAGAGGGACGGGGTCGATGAAGTACTCAATGACCTTGCCGATTTTTCCGAGAACTGGGATCAAGTTGCCGCAGACATTACACCTGCCTGGCGCACGTGGGTCTCCGCCATCGACCTTACCAAAGAGGATCAGGCATACTACGAGGCAACGGTAGAGCAACTTGGGCTCTGTACATACGTACTCGGCCCAATCCTTTCAGATGAAGCATTGGCAATTGTCTCACGGTTGTACGGTCGAGAGGGGACGATGGAGGATATTGACCGTTTCTGGGAGATCATCTCCGCCCCCGCTCCAAGACCGAGCGATGAGGTATGGCAACAGATGCGATCGGGGGAGAAGACCATCGCTGAGGTTGGGAATTCTTATGAGGACAAAGATCTGCAGAACCTGGCATCAACCAATGCGTTCCAGCTGCGCGTGTTGCGGGAGC
>CAYQFN010000361.1:0-1146 GCA_964416685.1 uncultured Thermotogae bacterium
CTAACCTATCCCTGTTCGCGCTGCTGATAGACAGCGCGGAGCGATCCGCCGTTCTGCAGGGTGATTCTGATAATCGGGTTTTGGGTGACGCTTTGATTTTCAGATAGCGGCACCCACTGCTCGTTCTGTTCGTTGTACCTCTGCCAACCCGCAAAGACGAGGTGTGCCTCTTGCTGCGTCCAGAAGTCAGCCTGTGTCTGGATTGTGAACTGCGTTCCCGCTGAACCGCACAGATCGAACGGGGTTATGCGCTTGAGATTTCTGTTTACGACCATCTCAACGGGAATCTCGTTGTACTGCGGCAAGTAAGCAGTAGTGGTCCGCATCTGACTGCTGGCGACAACTGCGCTCACGTGGACGCATAACTGGCCGCCCGGCTGTGGCGTAACAGTAGGAGTTTCATAGCAGGGATTCAGATAGGCGCTGCCTGTATCGAAGGCACTATGTCCTGCCCCGTCCTGCGCTTCTACGCGCACACTGATCTGTCCGCCGTTCGGGTAGTTAACCTGTGAGCGCATCCAACCACTGGCCATCGAAATACCAGAGACCTTTCTGCTCGAACCATCGGGGTACGTCCAATAGATCCCCTCGATGGAGACAGGAGCAGCACCTCCGGTAGTCTCGTAGTAGACCGTTACTGCATGCGAGTAGTCATCGCCGCACAGCTGCTCCACTGACACATTGGTAACGACAACGGACAGGTCCGGCCCGCTGGGGGTTGTAGTTCCAGGTTGCTCCCCTCCGCCCGCTACGTTGATCAGCACATGCAAGATGGCCACGGTGCACTTGTTGGTGTCGACAAAGCCGTAGACGACGTGATATGTCATCGGATTTGTCGGCAGTGTACCGCGCAGCATTCCACGATCAGTAGATGTATCTATCGAGAACTGCACCCCTTGTGGAAGGTCACTCGACATCTGATTAGCAGCAACAATGTCGAAATCTTGAAGGGTGCCAGACACCTCATACGGGAAGGATTTGGTAGAGATAATGTACATTCCACCTTGCACCTCGCCGAACTCCCACTCCATCTGTTCAGGATCTGGGCACCTCGAAGGTGTTGGTCCTGGTTCTGGGCCTGGTTCTGGTGTCGGCTGATACTCTCTGCACATGTCAGCCAGACAGTCCTGATCGATCAACGCTCGA
>CAYQFN010000362.1:0-1144 GCA_964416685.1 uncultured Thermotogae bacterium
CACTGTCTTTCGCAACCTGTCTGTGCCGACGAAACAGACAGGCATCTGCGCCCTGTCAGCCGGACACCCGCAGACAGGCCTGCGTCCCTGCGGGATATATTTCTCCTATTCTTCTCCCGCAGAGGCCACGCATCAATATTCAGTGCTTCAAGTATGCCAGTATCTCTCGCCTAAATAAGGAAAAATCCTCCAATTTTGTCTTCACTGCTTCATAAACGAGCTTATCATCCACTTGGGCGTACTCGTGGACCAAGATATTCCTGAATCCGCGCATCTCCCGTAGTTTGTCTCCCATCTTTTCACTCACAACATCAGCCTTGAGCAACTTTCTAAACAGGTCTTCTTCCTCAGCGGGCAGTCCAAGGCGCAGCCCGGAAACCAACAAGTTACAGATATCTATTACGACTTCGATAGACACTTGGAGAAGCCGTTCGCAGGCCCGCTTCTTCTCCACCTTCTGATATTCCGCAAAGCTGTTAGGAGCGATCTCCTTCAGCTCAGCGATATAAACATCAAGCTGGTCTATCTTCGCCAATATCCGTTCCCTATCTATGTCAGCCACGAGCTACCTCCTCTAAGTAACCGTAGTAAATACGCTTGAAATCTTCGAATTCCTGAACGGTGCGGAAAGCCAGCTCATACAATACGTCTTCATCGCGGCAGAAGAGAATTTCTCCCTCTTTTAAGATCCTCTTTCTGATGTAAAGGGGCAGCTGTTGGTAAACGTGTATATCCAGACCAGGGATACTGGAATGCTTTATATATTCTAGCTTTTTGCGGGACAGTTCTAGATCGCTGTACTCTTTCGGGCGCAGCACAAGGCAGATATCCAGATCGGAACTCGGACCAGCATCACCACGGCCCTGGCTCCCAAAAACGATGATCGCAAGCACATCTTGATCCTGCTGTGCTCTCCCTATAAGTCCATCTGTCGCGATCTCTGATTCACTCAGTTGCATTTTGCCCTTCTCCTAAATTGTCATCGTCGTGCAAGATGCTGCTGCCTCTTGGGTGTAAACTCTCGTTTCAACTCGGACATGCTCTCTTTACATCACTATAGTATAGCACTTACTTACCCTGTCAGTGGATCGGGGTCAGGTCTTGCAATGCAACATTTCCTGTCTTGTAGATCACTGCCCTTAGC
>CAYQFN010000363.1:0-1139 GCA_964416685.1 uncultured Thermotogae bacterium
GAGGGATCAAAGTGTTTAAGAGGGCTATCCCCATTACTCAGGCTCGCCATGAACTCAGCCGTCTTCCGGAAGAGTTCGCCGCCGACGATGCATCTGACGCGATCGCGATTACCCGTCGTGGAAAGCCGGTGCTAGCTGTCTTGCCATGGGATCTGTACGACAGCCTCGTGGAGACCCTGGAGATCCTCGGCGATGATGATCTCATGGCGGCTCTGCGGCAGAGCATCAAGGAGATGGAGAGCGAAAAGCTTATCCCGTGGAACGAGGTAAGAAGCACTCTCTAGCGATAATGCCTCCCTATCAAGTGTTCCTGACACCGCAAGCACGGCTTATGTTGCAGTCGATCACAGATAGACGAATCTGTGACATGATCGCCCGCCGTATCGACAAACTAACAACAGAGCCGGCAAAGAAAGGCAAGGCATTAGTCGCCGAGCTGACCGGCTTCCGCATCCTGCGTGTTGCCAGATACCGTGTTCTCTACAAAGTAGAGGCGGAAAGGGTGATCATTGTTGCAGTAGGAATCCGGAGAGAGGGCGATACAAAGGACATCTACGCCCGTGCGAAGAAATTACTCAGGCTGAAATTGATCGAGTTTCCTGATGATCGGAAGTAAAGGGAGAGGGAAAAAGGCGAGAAAGGGAGACGCAGGAGGATCATGACGCCGCAGTCGAACGGTATCGAACAGCGCCTGGAGCTACTGAAGGGATGCTTGCTCAAACTAGAGCCGCTCAAGGCCGAGACAAGTGACGAATTTGCGTCCGATCTATACCTCAAGGACATGGTAGAGCGCAACCTCGAGGTCGCAGCGCAGGCGTGCATCGATATCTCCAATCGGATCATCTTCATGGAACAGTTGGAGAAACCACGCGTCTTAGAACGACGAGAACAACCACTGCCACTGGTCACAGAGCTGAAGGTGTAGAGAACGCAATGGAAGAGAGTGCAGCACTGAGGAAGATCCGTAAATGACGGAATTTGGAGCTGCCCGATGGATGGGGTAGAATGAAAAAGGAGTTCTTCCAATGGCTCTCGGGCACGGATCGACTCAGAATCCGCTTCGAGGCGACAAAGGGCAAGGTGACCATGTTGGTCGTACAATATGAGGCGCTCATAGGCAACAAGTGGGAACTGATAGT
>CAYQFN010000364.1:0-1126 GCA_964416685.1 uncultured Thermotogae bacterium
ATCAGCCCGTCCGGGTTCGAGGAGGAGATCTCCCGCACCTGGCGGAAGGAAGCGGACAAGTTTGCCGATCGCACCTGGGCCGATGTAAATGGCAATGCTTATGCGGTGGTCAACGAGGGTGGGAGCCCACGGATTATGCTCGCTGGGCACATGGATGAGATCGGGTTGATGATCACCTATATCGACGACAAGGGGTTCCTGTCGTTCACTCCAATTGGCGGCTGGGATCCACAAGTATTGCCCGGACAGCGCGTACGTATCCGTGGTAAGAAGGGCGTCATCATCGGCGTCGTCGGAAGGAAGCCGATTCACCTGCTGGAGGCTGAGGAACGCAAGAAGGTCGTCAAGTTCGATGGACTCTGGATCGATATCGGGGCCAAGGACAAGAAGGACGCGGAGAAGCATATCTCTATCGGCGATCCTGCTGTGCTCGACTACGAGTTCACACCCTTGCTCAATGATCTTGCCGCTGCGCGCGCATTCGACGATCGCGTCGGTGCGTTTGTCGTCCTCGAAGCGGCTCGGCTGGCCTCAAAGATGAGCCCGAAGGCGGCGATCTACGCCGTCGGCACGGTGCAAGAAGAGATCGGGCTACGCGGAGCGCACACAAGCGCATTCGGGATCGATCCGCAGGTGGGAATCGCCGTGGATGTTGGCTTCGCCACGGATACTCCCGGGATGGACAGCGAGAAGAAGAAGGTCGGCGACATCACGATGGGCAAGGGCCCGATCATCGCCCGCGGGCCTAACATCAATCCCAAGCTGTTCGACCTTCTCGTCAGCACCGCGAAGAAGGAAAAGATCCCGTATCAGGTCGAGGGAGCGCCACGCGGTACCGGGACGGATGCTAACGCGATCCAACTCACCCGCGCTGGGGTTGCCACCGGACTGATCTCCATCCCCAACCGCTACATGCACTCGCCGTGTGAAGTCGTCCATCTGGGTGACCTGGAGAATATCGCTAAGCTGATCGCTCATACCGTGGCGAGTATCGACGACAAGACGAACTTCATCCCGTCGTGAGGATCGATAATACAAGCTTAGACCACGAATGGCACGAATGCTTGGATAATGCAAGTTAGTGTCATTCGTGATTTTCTTATCTTTCTCATGAGACTGCAGATGG
>CAYQFN010000365.1:0-1124 GCA_964416685.1 uncultured Thermotogae bacterium
CTCCGCAACAGCGTACTTCCACGATACACAGCACCGATTTCCCGTTCTGTTCCCTCCCCTATGACGGCGATGCACGAACGCGGAGCACTGATAATCTTTAAGTCTTGAGACATTTTCTGGTATCATTACCTTCCCATGTCAATCCTCAATCGCTCTTCGACCGTGCACTCTGAACGCTCCCTCCTCCCAGTAGCGGAGGTGTTCCTCGCCGCCATGATCTGGTCCTCATCGTTTGTTGCCGTTAAGGTTGTCCTTGCCTACACAGGACCGTTCACAGTCGGAGGATTGCGCTATTTCATCGCCTTCTTGATGAGCATTCCGTTGCTGGTGATGAAGCGCCGACCAAAGGGAGAAGAGACGCTCCCCCGCCTCACGAAGGCTGAATGGATACAGCTTTCTGTCATGGGAATCTCCCAGTACACGATCGGCAACGCGGCTCTGTTCTTCGCACTGCAGACGATGTCTGCTACCAGCGGGTCGTTAGCTCTTTCCCTCGTGCCGATTCCCGTCCTGGTTATAAGCGCCATCTTCCTTCACGAGCGCCCGCGCGGCTTGCAGCTCATCGGCGTCTTGATCGCCGTTGTTGGAAGCCTCCTCTTCTTCTCACCTGGAATCAAGACACAACAACCGATCGGCCTGGTCGCTCTATCGATCACAATTGTCAGCTTCTCCATCTTTCCCATCCTTGGCCGCAGGTTCGCGCGCGAGCGCAGCCTGGACAACATCACCCTGACGAGCATCCCACTGGGGATCGGCGGCGGCGCGTTGCTCGTCCTTGCGCTACTCATCGAGGGGCTTCCTCGTATGCCGCTTCAAGCGTGGGGGCTGATCATTGGCCTTGCATCCGTCAACACACTGGTCGCCTATCTCCTGTACAACCATGCTCTGCAACACCTGACGGCAGTACAAGTGAACGTGATGCTCAATCTCTCTCCAATTGGAACAGCCCTCATCGCCTGGGGCGCCTTGGGAGAGCGCATCAGCCCGTTCCAAATGGTAGCTATGTTCATGATCATCGCTGGAGCCAGCCTTGCCCAACGACAAATGCCACGGAGAGTGAACAAAGCAATCCCTTGAAACTGACTATCCCTGTAACAAGACTACGGGGTATTCCGCCAGTTTCA
>CAYQFN010000366.1:0-1119 GCA_964416685.1 uncultured Thermotogae bacterium
TGCGGATCTCTTTATTGAGGCGTTCCAGGCTATTGTTGGTGCGTAAGAAACGGCGGTGAGAAAGGGGGAATGCAAACACCGTAAAGCCCTGCTCGAGGTTTAGTTCCATCCAGGCGGAGAGCTTGGGGGCTGAGTCAGCATATTTCTGAACAGCGGCGAGGAGTAAGGCTTCGGCTTGCTCTCGGTCTGGGGCATTGAACATCGCCCGGATATCAGCAGCCACTTCCTTGCGCATGTCCTGACGGGGGACGTATGCCGCGGCATCCTGCTGGAGATGGAACTGGCAGCGTTGCCAAGGGACACTTCCCAGGACAGCTCTACGGGCAGCTCCCAATCCCTCGTGATCGTCACTGATGACCAACTGCACCCCCCGTAATCCGCGAGCCTTGAGTCCTTTCAGGAAAGTCCTCCAGTGCGTCTCGTGTTCGCTTAGCGATACCGATACGCCCAATACCTGGCGATGCCCTTCCCGATCAATCCCGGTGGCCAGCAACACGGCGGCATCACGTACCTGACCTCCTTCTCGTACTTTCTCATACCGCGCGTCCAAGTACAGGTAGGGAGTCTCGCCTAATGGCCTCTCCCGCCACTCCTGTAGCACCTCGTCCAGCTGGGCCGTCGCCCGGCTCACTTGGCTGGCTGATACTGCCACCCCACACAACTGCTCTGTGATCGCTTTCACCTTCCGCGTGGATACCCCTTGCACATACATCTCCGCCAAGGTCATCGCCAATGCTCTCTCACTTCGTACCCCCTTCTCCAGTGCCGTCGGGTAGAATCCCCCTTCTCGCACCTGCGGTACTGCAAACTCTATCTCCCCAACCCGCGTCTTTACCCTCTTCGGCTTGTATCCATTCGCATATCCTCTCCGTTCCGCTCTCCGCTCATATGCTCCTGCCCGCAGATAGCGCGCCCGCTCCTCTTTCATCGCCTCGTTCACCACGATCCGGATCATCTCCGGTATCGCTCCCCATCCTTCCTTCATCAGCATTTCCGCTACTGCCCTACTTAGTTTATAATCTCCCCTGTGAGTCATGATGTCTCCTTTCTGGTTTCCCATACCTAGGATACATCTGACTCACGCTTTGTGTTAATTTACAGAAACTATGTTACACCACT
>CAYQFN010000367.1:0-1114 GCA_964416685.1 uncultured Thermotogae bacterium
AAATGGAACTTCTTCGATGATGATGTGCTCCCAATGTGGGTCGCTGATATGGATTTTCGCTCCCCTCAAGCAATAATCGATGCGCTCACAAACCGCGTTGAGCATGGAGTGTTCGGATATCCCAAGGAGCCGCCACAACTGCGTGGTGTGGTCGTCGATTGGATTTCACATCGTTACGACTGGAAGGTATCACCCGACTCCCTCGTGTTCCTGCCAAACGTCGCTGTGGGGTTCAACCTGGCAGTGCAGGCGATCGGGAAACCCGGCACAGGGCTACTCTACCAGCCGCCGATCTACTTTCCCATCCTCGATGTCCCAAAGCACGCCGGAATGGAAGCGCGGCCATCGCAGTTGATACGCACAGAAGACGGGCACTACGAGATCGACTTCGACGATGTGGAGCGTATGGCAAGCGACAACTGTTCGGCGTTCATCCTGTGCAATCCGCACAACCCTGTAGGGCGCGCCTTCACACGCGATGAGTTGGAAAAGCTAGGTCAGATCTGCCTCCGTCACCACATATTCATCTGCTCCGACGAGATCCACGCCGACTTCGTCTACGACGGGTGAATGCACGTGCCGATCGCCAGCATCGATCCCGAGATCGCAGCGCGCACGGTCACCCTGATCGCGCCGAACAAGTCGTTCAACGTCGCAGGGATCAGTTGCGCCATTGCCGTGGTTCCTAATCCCAAACTACGGCAGCAACTGGAGGAAGCGCGTCGCGGGCTCGTGCAGCACGTTGGCATCATGAGCTACGTCATCACGCAGGCGGCCTATACTGAGGGTGAAGATTGGCTGAACGACGTGATCGCATATCTGCAAGGAAATCGCGACTACTTAATGGAATTCGTGGCTGACGAACTTCCGAGAATCAGCATGAGCCCCGTCGAGGGAACGTACCTGGCGTGGCTCGACTGCCGCGATCTTGGCCTTAAGGAGACTCCACATGAGTTCTTCCTCCGCGATGCGCGCGTTGGCATGAACGATGGAGGCCGCTTCGGTCCTGGAGGAGAAGGCTTCGTGCGTCTCAACTTCGCAACACCGCGATCTAACCTCGAAGAGGGACTGCAGCGGATGCGCAAGGCACTGCTCTCACGGGAAGGGAATCAAT
>CAYQFN010000368.1:0-1102 GCA_964416685.1 uncultured Thermotogae bacterium
CCCGACGAGAAGAAATTCGCCTACGTCTCCGATTGGGACGGTGACGGCGAGATCTGGATCTACGATCTCGCCTCCGACACCAAGACACAGATCACCGCCAACGACTACGACGACTACTCCCCGGCTTGGTCCCCGGACGGAGACTACATCGCCTATGTCTCCGAGGAGGACGTCCTCCCTGCGATCCGGATCTTTTCGGTGGAGGACGGCAAAATGTGGTCGATCACGGACGGGGAGCACGAGGATGTATCGCCGCTCTGGCGGAACAAGGAGGGGCGATGAGAGCGATCGGAACATTCCTCATCGTTTTGTGCCTCTCAGGCCTGACAGCCGTGGGGGCGACTTTCCACGTGGTGCCGCATCCCGGGCCAAACGACATTCCCTCCCTCCAGGCCGCCTTGGACTTAGCCCAGCCGGGCGACGAGATCCTCCTCGCAGCCGGGAGCTACTCCGGGGAGTTCACGATCGATAAGTCAGTACAGATCAGGGGAGAGCCGGGAGTAGAGGTGATCCCCGCTGGTTACTCCAAGGTAGCCTTTACGATCACCGGCGGGAGGGTGACGATCACCGGCGTGACCGTGAAGGGCGAAGGGACGGGGATCGAGGTTACGGGAAACGCGGACCTTGCGATCGAACACTGCCGTTTCTCCGCGCTCGACGTAGGCGTAGACTTGAAAGACGGACGCGGGAAGATCATTGATTCCGAGTTCCATTCCTGCGCAACGGCGATCACGGCGGATGTGCGACTGGAGGTCAATGGCTGCAGCTTCTCTGAGAACGCAGTGGGAATCGATGCTTACTACGGAGCGGTCGTCTTGCTGCGCGACTCCACGTTCATGAAGAACGGAGAAGCGATCATCGGGGAGCCGCCATGCCGGGTGGATGGGAACGGGAACCGGTTCTCGGAGAACGGGCTCGACCTGGCAGGAGCCGTCTCTCCCGAGGTGCGGCCCCATGAAGAGGGGGCGCAGATGACCGTGGAATACCCGTCAACTGCGTACCCGAGCCTGCAAGCCGCAGTCGATGCCGTGCAAACGGGCGGGAAGCTTGTGGTCACTGGGCCATTCTCAGAGAGCGCGGTGATCGATCGGTCGATCAGCAT
>CAYQFN010000369.1:0-1101 GCA_964416685.1 uncultured Thermotogae bacterium
GAAGCCTCTTATCGTCAATCAGGACCAGAGCAGCACCTTGCTCCTTAGCTAGGGCAATAACTGTGGTATCCGCTGTGCTCACACCGCAGGCTTTGGAAGCGAGGAACCGATTCGGGCCCTTCACTTCCAGCTTCTTTATCGACTTGGCCTTCCTGATCGCTTCTACGCCGGGTTTTGTTGGAACGATCATCTCCTGGTAAACCTCTTCAGAGACGAGAATCTCTCCAAAGAGTCCTTCAATCAAAGTAAGAAGTCCGGCTCTTGCAAAAATGATAACGGGACTGGCATTAGATACGACCTTCATGGAAGAGTCTATCTGGAGGTCCTTTTGAGGAGGTTAAGTTCCTCCTCAAGGTCCTCAGGGCGATAGTCAACTATTGGCACGTTGTGGGCCGCCATCAGGTCAAGGAAATCCTGATACTCAAGGCGTAAGACCTTTGCACCAAAAGATGAGGAGATTGCCCCACTTCTGACCAGTTCCAAGACCACCACTTCAAGCACGGTCTTCTCTACCTGTCTTGAATCCTCACCAAGAGAAGGGAAAAGCTCCTCTGGAAGTTCCAGTTCAAGCTTTCTTGTGGCCATATTCGTATCTCCTTTGGTTAAAAACTCACAAGAACCGCGAAACCTGATTTTTGAAACTGATCCTGAATGGGTGCTTTCTTACTTAGCCCTGGCCGCCTCATCTGTGCCCCATCGCCGCACGCCTTCTTGATCTGCTTTAGCGTGCTCTCAAGTACCTCTTGCTTACCCATTCAATGTGCCCCCTGGATTCTGATCTTGCTGCTATTCTATGGAATTGATCGCGCAAGTACAAAAACAACGTTGGCTGATGCTCGCCACAGGATTCACCAGGAGTGGCTGCCTCCATTGGAAGCCACAACGTGCCAAATCTGTTGTGCACATCACAAATAAGGTTCCTTGTCGTTTCGAGTGGGCAGTGACCTCTAGGTAGTAACCTCTAGTTCCAGTTCACGCGGAACTGATGCCAAGAATTCACCACGAAGAGCACGAAGGACACGAAGAATGGAGATCCACGAGCTGTTGAATGCGGTGATTGCTGTGTAATCTCAACAGCTTTCAAGCGAGATCAAGTGCTTT
>CAYQFN010000370.1:0-1097 GCA_964416685.1 uncultured Thermotogae bacterium
CCGGGGAACCCTACGTGTGGGGATCGATTACGATTCGCATTCACATAGACCTGGGTGCCTGTGCAGGCTGTGGTTGCGGCTGCCCGTAGAACATAATCACTTAACTAGAAATGCATCGGGGTGACTGAGAACCAGCAGCCGCCCCGATTTTCTTTGATACTTGTCTGCTCGTAAGTATTAACAAGATTCTTCTTCATCCCTGATGTACATCTATGATGAATATGTAAGAGCAAGTTACTGTAACAAGTCTGCGAACAGATGATGAGGAAGAGACCAATCCCCCTTCACATTGAGTGCGAGAAAGTTGTACAATAGATTGCTAATCGGGAAAGAAAAACCAAACAGTGGTTGTCCATTTTTAGTGAGCACAAGAAACCTCCAAAAACAGTAACTGCTGATCAGTAGAGGCTTTCCTGATTTTGGGTGGGGGAACATCCATTGGATATCAGGAGGCAAGGTGTACGGACGTATTGAGTGAGGAGCGGACACGGCTAGTCGAGGAGGAAAAGACGGTTGCGTTTCGAGGCGCTGGATACGCCAGGACTGGGCGGTAGGTGCATATGTCAAAGCTAATGGCAGAATTAGGGTCTTCGCTGTTTCGAGTTGGTAGAGGGAAGTTCTTGTGGAAGAAGCTTTGCGTCACCCTTCCCTTACGCCTCCCATCAAGGGAGGGAATTTGTAAAACGAACTACCCTGCCGCAAGCAGGCGGGGAATCAAACCCACAGGGATTGACCACCTCAAGGAAGCCAAACCGCCAATGTACCATGCTATGCGGCGAGACAGAATTGATTGCGGTTTGCCCACACCAAATAGCGAGGAACCCAAAATTATCGATTTGGTTGCACAATTGACGATGATTCTTGTACAGCCTTTGCCGCGGCTCTCTTGAAGCAGCCATCCAAGCAAAGGCAGGAGGGATCCTGATGAGAAGCTATCGTAAGGAACTGTGGTTCGAGATACCCGCCCGTCGGGCGTTCATCAATATCACACCACAAGTGGAGGAAGCCCTGCGCGAGAGCGGGATCAAGGAAGGGCTATGTCTGGTGAACGCGATGCACATCACGGCGAGCGTGTACATCAATGACGACGAACCGGG
>CAYQFN010000371.1:0-1074 GCA_964416685.1 uncultured Thermotogae bacterium
CGCCCACACTGAAGATTCGCCGTCACCGGGGATATCCTCCAGTGTGATGTTCGCTCAGGATATCTTCAGTGTGAGCTGTTTACCGATAGCCTCTGCAAACCGTTCGAGCGTGGATAGCTTGATATCTTCGGCATGATTCTCAATCCGAGAGATCGCTGTTTTCTTGGTGTGTAGCCGCAAAGCAAGTTGCTCTTGCGTAACTCCTGCGTCTAGTCTGGCTTGCTTGAGCATTACGCCTATCTTGAAGTGCTCGTACCCGGCATCGAACCCCTTTGCAAACTCGGGATCACGTGCCTTGCGTTCTTTAATGTATTTCTGAAGGTCACTCATTTCTTCTTCCTCCTGAAGTAGTCTTGTTTCCGCTCCTCGGCAATCCGAATGGCTTGCCGGGGCATCCTCTGGGTTTTCTTCTGGAATGCATGCGATAGCACCATGCACTTTCTTCCGTCGAAGAAACCCAGAAACCTAAAGATGTTACTTCCGACATTAACCCGGATTTCCCACAAGTCGTCGGTATTGGGCATCTTCTGAAAATACTGCCCAGGCACTACATCCAGATCTTCTACAAGGTTCATAACCCACGCAGTCTTCTGCGCCTGTTTGGATGAGAGCGTATCCAAGAACTCGCCAACCGGGCTGCGCCCGCTGCTTGTCTTGTAGAACATAATTTCTCTCACCATGTCAGCATGTTAACCCGCGCGTTAACCTTTGTCAAGGATAGCACTGGAGTGATTCCAGGAGGAAACGCTGCTGCAATTGAATAATCATTCGGATTCTCCGCAAGTTGTGGGCCAGACACGAGCCGGGTCGCATTCGTTACGTGAAGTCAGCACATTCTGCGGACGTGAGCGGCGTTAATTTGATTACTCATTTCTCACCATCTGCTCCAGAAGAGTGGAGCTTCCTAGCGCTCATGCAAAGACGAGCCCTCTTCCTTTGGGAGCTAGCGCAAGATCCTCAAGGTGCAAGGGAAAGGGAGGAGCTTAAGGGTAAACGAGGCAGTGAATCATCCGCGTTATTGAACGAGCATCCACAGATCGAAGAGATGCTCCTTGAGGCGTGAACCACTCAACT
>CAYQFN010000372.1:0-1074 GCA_964416685.1 uncultured Thermotogae bacterium
CCCCCCATACCGATCCGCCGCTCACGACAGTAAGAGTATTCAGAAAGAGGATGGCGGCCATGGCGATCAATAGGTTGCTAGAGCTTATCGAGAATGCAGATCAGCCGCCGGTCCAGATCAGATTGCCTACGGAGCTAGTCATAAGGGAATCCTGCGGAGGCAGACAAAAACACCGATTCTAAACCAATTTCGAGGGGGCTTGACAAAATGAAAAAAAGGTGATATATTACTTTGCGCAACCGGTTGCTCAAGTGGCGACAAGGAGGAGGTGATGATACTGTTAGGTTTTCAATCTTGGGGACTGGAAGGCACAAAAAAAAGGAGGTAAGAGAAAAATGAGAAGAGTTACTTCGTGGTGGAGGATAGCAACAATGCTCGGACTGGTTGCCATCCTCTCTTTTTCCATGTTGGCGTACGCTGCCCCGCAAAAAATCACAATTATGGTCAAGGACAAGGATGACATTGGCCGATGGCAAGTGGCTGTGGAACGGGCGAGCCAAGCTGATCCAGCACTTAAGGACTTTACCATCGTTTATGAGACACCGCCGGATGTGAACGTCGCTTTCTTTGCCGAGTTTGGCGCAAAGGACGCCCCGGATATCGTCTCTATCGATTCCTTCGAAGTACCGTCGTGGGCTGAAGCAAAGTATCTATATGATATTACCGATCAGGTCGAGGCATGGGACGGCTGGGCTCAGTATCCAACTTCGTTGCAAGAGATTGTGAAGGACCAAGGTCGGGTATACGCGCTACTAAAACAGACCGATGTGAGGATCATCTTCCTGCGAAAGGACCTCCTCCCTTACGCTCTGGGAAGTCAGTGGCAACCGCTCTCTTGGGAAGAGCTTCTTAGCATGGCGAGAAGTCTAAAGGCAGCCGGGATGGAATACCCACTTGCCATCCAATCGGGGAGGAACTGGGGTGAAAGCACTGCTATGCAGGCCGTCCTCCCGTTGCTCTACGGAGCAGGCGGGGTTCTCTACAATCAGGAGAAGGGCAAGTGGGTTGTTTCAAGCAACGCCTACATGGATGTCTTGAACTTCTACGAGACGATCTACAAAGAAGGGCTTGCTA
>CAYQFN010000373.1:0-1070 GCA_964416685.1 uncultured Thermotogae bacterium
GAGGGAGTTGGCACGAGAAAAACGTGCGGAGAACCTTACCGCGTGGAACGAACTCGTGTTGGAGCGTCTACAAGGGACCGATGCCGAGGACCGCTTACATCGGCTGGTACACCATCCTGCCTTCAAAGGGGTACATGGCGCGTTCCTACAGGCAAAGCTCGCACACCTTCAAGGAAATCAACAGCGCGCGCAACAGTTACTGAAAAGGTGCCTGCAGTCCTGGCCCGGGTACCGTCCTTTCCTTGCATTTGCCGATGAAATCGGTCTAGTTGTCAGGGGCCGTTGATCGCACAAAGTGAGAGCGTTAGTGTAAGTAACGGTGGAAGATGCGAGACTGGGCATGAGGCACCGCTCTTCCGGATAGGGGAATAAAGGTCAAGGAGAACCGTGTAATGGGCATTGTTCACATAAATCGAAAAGGTGATAGTTACTACCTGCATCAAGGGGTCACGAAGAAGGGGAACCCCAAGTACTACTTCTCGCGAAGAAAGGAAGGTACCTTAGTGGACGCCCTCCCGGAGGGCTACGAGATCTACGAGAACCCGAACGCTCAGGTCTTCTTGCGCAGGATCCTCGCTCGCATGTTCTCAAAAGAAGAAATATCTATCGTTCGGAACAGTGTTGAAAAACTTTCTGCTTTGAAGGACTTCAAGATCGACATAAGAAAGAGAGCAATCGTCGTCTTCGAACCCGATCAGGATCTTGACTTGCTCAGCGAAACCATCTCACGTTACTCCTGGCAGGATAGCCTGGAAATAAAGAGAATGTTGAAGCCAACCGTTACCTACTCACCAACAATGAGATTTGTCCTTGAGGATGAGAAGGAGCGTGAGTTTCGAGTAGAAAGGATGTGTTACGTTGGCCCTGACCCCGACTGGCTATTCTTAGACGTGGGGGATGTCAAGAACCTCGCTAAGAAGTACTGCTTTCATCTAGGGAGGGAGTCATTCTACGAGCTTATTTGAGGTCGGGTTTCTTCACGCCTATCACTTCTTGGTTCTTGATGATATGCATTGCAGGCGTTCGACAGTGAATGCTACACATTGCGGAGTTGAGTGACGTAAGTACGG
>CAYQFN010000374.1:0-1064 GCA_964416685.1 uncultured Thermotogae bacterium
GCTAGGAACTCGTCGAGCGGTATTCCATCTCCGCCGACGAGGAGCTTGCGCGTCGGCTTGAACGCGTCGCTGAACGCCTCCATCCCAGGGAACGTTCCTCTCGTTCGTCCGCTCTTGACCTCGATCGCAGTAAGTCTCCTCCCTGCTTGCGCGACAAAATCAACCTCGCGGTTCCCCTCCCGCCAGTAGAACACCTTGCAAGTGCCGGCGCTCTGTGCATTGACTAGATGCGCTCCGACTGCGGACTCAACCAATCGCCTCCAGAAAGAGCCGTCGCTTCGCGCTTCTTCCATCGATAATCCTGACTGAGCCGTCATTAGCGCCGTGTTCAGCACCTGCAGTTTCGGGCTCGATCCGCGTCGACGCACTTTGCTCCCCGAGTACTTCTGTATTCCCATTACTATCCCCGCTCCTGCGAGAAGATCGAGGTAATGAGCCAAGGTGGTGGTGTTCCCTGCCTCCTGAAGCTGGCCGAGCATCTTGGTGTACGAGAGTATCTGCCCGGAGTAGTTGCACGCCAGCTCGAACAGCCGCCGCAGCAATGCGGGCTTGTCCACACGCGTAAGGAGCAGCACATCGCGGGAGATCGTTGTCTCAATGAGGGCGTCGATAATGTAGCGGGACCAACGCTGCAGATCAGTGATCAGCGGAGCAGCGCCGGGGTAACCGCCGTAGAACAGGTACGTGTCGAGATCCCAACCAAAACAAGAACGCATCTCGGAGAAGGTCCAGTGAGGAAGGTGCAGAACCTCGAACCGCCCGGCGAGGCTTTCGCTCAGACCGCGCTGGATGAGCAACGGAGCCGATCCGAGCAGAATCACCTTGAGATCACGCCCTGCAGCAGAATCCTCGTCCCACAGACGCTTTACCACCTCCGACCAGCCGCTGATCTTCTGGACCTCGTCAACAGCGAGGATAGCTCCTTTCGTACCTTCCCTGCGTTGCAGAAGGCGCGCCGCGTCCCATTGTTCTTCGATCCATTGACGTCCGCGCAAGGTAGGCTCATCCGCGCTCGCATATCGAAACGCCATATCAGAAGCGTCTAATACCTGCCGCACAAGCGT
>CAYQFN010000375.1:0-1062 GCA_964416685.1 uncultured Thermotogae bacterium
GATCCAGCCGAATCTATCGACAACGTCAGCCAGGATCTCGAGGAATCGCGCTCGATCATCGTCGTTGAGAAAGATACTCTCTCTCGCATTCCCACGGCTGGTGATATGCTAGAGATCTCCCTCAAATTCCAACCGCAACGGTCTGGATGGACATGATGTTCACAGTATACCAGGAACAAATCCTAAAAAACAAAGGTCAAGATTGCTCTTTGATTCGACTCGCGCCTCATTGTGCTATAGACTATCGCCACTATGTCTTCATCACCACGGATGCACAAGGACGAGTTCTACACCAAGATTGCCCCGCTGGGTACAGAGCATCTGAAGAAGGTGCTCTGGGGTCTCTACTGCCGGGGAGGAAAGGACATTCGCGGGCGGATCGAGGCTTTGCTAGACCCAGAAAGACCGAAGAAGAGGACGCAAGAGCTTCCCGATGGGGATGAGACTCTGCAAGATGTCCTCGCATTTGTGGCTCTGGCTCGCTCCGGTGCGTACATGGGCGGGAGCCGTGAGGTATCTCGTAGTGAGAGATCAAAGTGGCGCGTCACCTTCCGCAGATTCTTCAAAGAGACTGATTTGCTCCTCTCGCATGGAGACATAGAGTACGGGGCACCCGCGATGGAAGAATTGATCGATCTAGCCTGCGAAACGAAGGATGTCGTGTACTTCCACTCCGAGGATCCGGTGGCCGCGATGCGGATAGTAATATCAGAGCAAGCGCGGCTCTTGTGGGGAGCCTACCTAGCACATGGAGGGTTTCCTTCCTTCGCCAAGCGTGCAGCATATCAGTTTATCCGCTGGGAAAATCCCTATGGCTGGACAGTCTACGGCGAAGGGTGGGTGAAAGAGCGCGAAACAACATTGACTTCGGTCTTGGTCCAGATGCTGAAGGGCCATGATGCTTGGGTAGAGTTCACCGACGCCTACCTAACAGCCCTCGATCATGTTGCACCTTCCGCTGCTCCCACTAAGGGTAAGAAGAAACCATCGCACTGGGATGACAGAAAGAGGGAGTTGGCACGAGAAAAACGTGCGGAGAACCTTACCGCGTGGAACGAACTC
>CAYQFN010000376.1:0-1060 GCA_964416685.1 uncultured Thermotogae bacterium
GGCGAACAAGTCGGAAAAGTAGGCTGTCCCCCTTTTCACAAGAAGCTTATCGCTCATTTAGGGTACCTGAGTGCGAACGGGCGGACAAGTGAACCCGGCAAACTGTTTTCAGAAGGTGAATTACGCAGGCTTTCTTCCGTTTTCGGGGGCGTGCTCAAGCCATTTCCAGCGGGAGTTGTTCGACCGACTCAGTGGCGATCGCGGTGGCGATGAGGATTAGAGACGTCGGTCGGCAATCCTAATGGCGTGGTTAGTATTCTTTCCCCAGGTGCCCGTTCGTGCACTGACTGCCCCGGTTTCATTGTTATCAACGCAACTATTAGACCTAGAACGGGAGCGATGATGAGCCACAGCTCGTCCTCGATCTGGCAGAAATGCGGAAAGAAAAGATCGGCGATGACAAAGCATGTGATAATGAGCATGTAGACTATTCCGCCGATGAACCGCCAGGGGGTCCGGTTGCGGCGACGGATGAATATCGTAATCATCCATTGCACAGCCAGAAGCCACAAAATGGTGTAGAGGGCATACTTCGGATGGACGCGGCCGCCGAGGATGAGGAATAGGACGGAGGCCAGGTATAACAGGGATTCCATCCGCACCACTGTCTCAGACTTGTTGGACCCGACGCGCCATTTTACGACGAGATGGGGCTTCAATAGGGTTAACCCTCCGAGAAAGGCCCCCAGGATGATCCCGGCGGTGCGGATGCTGGAATAGGGGTAAAACGTGAACCATAGGAAGAACAGGACGATCTCCCCTATAAACAGGGTCCAGATGGCCCCAGCCACTAGCGCCCGAACAATCGATACACCGGTTTTTTCGCGCATAATTTTTTATTGTATTCAGCGAAAGAGCGACTGTCAACCCCACCATGAGTTTGTCCTGGATGCGCATCGCCGGGTTCTCCGACCATCCATGTTATCCTAGCGGCGATCAGTCCTGGCCTTGGCATCCTGTTGTTCGCTGGTTTCCGCCCGCGCTCGCTCGAACCAGGAAAGGGGATGAAGAAAAGGGGGGCGAGGCTACTTTTCGGACTGCGGTTGTTGCTATTTCTGTT
>CAYQFN010000377.1:0-1059 GCA_964416685.1 uncultured Thermotogae bacterium
TCGACGCGATGAAGAAGGACGATACTGTCAAGATCGATTTTGAGAATGGTGTAGTGACTCATGAAGGTAATGAGTATCACTTTCCCGCCCTCCCAACGGAAGTCCTCGCCATTCTAGAAGATGGCGGTCTTATTCCGCATGTGCGAAAGGCGTTGGGGAGAGAATAGCATTGGCGGAGTATGATACCGACAGATGACTTGCTGAAGATCGCTGAGGCTAGACTCAAAGATGCGGAAGCCCTTTTGGCGAATCGAAGGTAGACGGGGCGATATATCTGTGTGGCTATGCAGTCGAACTTGCGCTCAAAGCGCGAATCTGCAAGACGCTGAACTGGCTTGGGTATCCGTCCTCTCGCAAGCAATTCGAATTACTCTAGCTTCAAGACTCACGACTTGGACGTACTGCTGCACCTCAGTGAACGGGAAACTAATACAAAGCTAAACTTCCTTACGGAGTGGGCTGCAGTTGCTCAATGGGATCCATCGACCAGGTACCAACCGGTTGGTACTGCTGATAAGAGTGATGCGAAGCTTATGATTTCAGCTACAAAGGTGCTGTTGGGAGAGGAGATATGAAAGAGATAGCGCAGAAGCTTGTTACGGTAGAAAGAGAAGTATCTCTAAAGAAAGGGATAGTCTCGCTTTTCGCATTAGTCTTGCGGGAAGATGCGCCAGACCTCTGGGATCTGCTTATCGCTGCTCCGTGGATAGAGGCAAACAAAGAAGACGCCATGAAGTACATCGCTGGAAAGCTCAAGGATGCACTTACCCCCCAAGAATTGATGACCCTGTCGCGCATCGTGGTAATCAAGCAGGACAATCCTTCCTTGGAGACATTACAGGATGCTGTTCATGTTGAACATGGGCTGATGGAGATCCAAGACAGTATGTTCTTTGGTTTGCCGATCGAGCATGCGTACATCATTACATCCCAACGGCCTGAGAAAACAGCGCAGACGGCTTCGAACTAGAGTGTGAAGGAAAGTAAGCTTTCTAAGGCACTAAAGGTTGAGTACAGGGAGAAGCGCCGATGAGAGTTAGATACGATGAGGAAGCAGAC
>CAYQFN010000378.1:0-1052 GCA_964416685.1 uncultured Thermotogae bacterium
GCGTTGACAGCGGGCATCGAGGAACACACGCTCGAGGGACATACCGTGCGCGTCTACAACGTAGCGAAAACGCTGGCCGACTGCTTCAAGTATCGCAATAAGATCGGTCTCGACGTCGCTCTCGAAGCCCTCAACGAAGCGTGGCGCGATCGCCGCTTCACGATGGATGAGATAGAGCGCTATGCGCGTATTTGCAGGGTATCTAAGGTTATGCGCCCTTACCTGGAGGCGATCGTGGCATGACTCCAAAACCAGGCCTGGCACATTCGGTTCACGTTCGTCTTGTCGCACACGCGAAGAAAATGGGCGTCGAAGCACAACTGATACTGGAGCGATTCGCCCTCTATCGACTGCTGTATCGATTGTCAAAGTCTGCCTACAACGGGCGTTTTGTGCTCAAGGGGGCCCAACTTATGCTGGTCTGGGTGGGCGAGACAGTGCGTCCGACTCGGGATGCTGATCTCCTCGGCTTTGGAGATCTATCCGATGAAACGTTGACACAGATTTTCCGAGAGATCTGTACCCAAGATGTCGAACCCGATGGGATGGTATACCTCCCCGATTCTGTGACAGTGAGACCGATCCGAGAGGACAATGTATATGGTGGGTGGCGCGTCACGCTCGAGTCCCGGCTCGGCAACGCGAGGTTGCACTTGCAGCTCGACGTTGGTATCGGCGATGCAGTCACACCAAGTCCCGAATGGGTGGAGCTTCCCCGCCTTCTGGATTTCCCCACGCCTCGCCTTCGCTCCTATCGCCCAGAAACGAGTATCGCCGAGAAGCTCGAGACGATGGTATCGCTCGGATTGCAGAACAGCCGAATGAAAGACTACTTCGACATTTACGTTCTCTCGGAACATGAATCGTTCGACGGGCGTGTACTTCGCGATGCCGTTCATGATACGTTTAGGCGGCGCGAGACCGCGATTCCGAACAAGTTGCCGATAGCTCTTTCACGCGAGTTTGCGAGGGATCCAGGCAAGGTGAATCAATGGGCGGGATTTCTACGCAGGATTAAGGGAGATCCTGTCCCAACAGATCTTACCGAAGTA
>CAYQFN010000379.1:0-1050 GCA_964416685.1 uncultured Thermotogae bacterium
GAAAGCCCGTTTCTAGATCTAGTGAATTGGCAGTTTCTAGTATAGCACTATCCATGAGCTACTGTCAACACTGAGACACTTCATGACAGATACCGTCCAGGTGAAGTGCGGATCCTCGATCCTCCTCACGAGCTAAGCTTGGTGAGGCCCGATCTAGACAAACTCCGCATCAGCCAAGAGAAAGCCCATCACCACACAGTTGGCAACGTTCTCAGTACGACGAAGCGGTAGCCTTTATTGCATACATGAAGACGGCAGTTGTGCGCGCAGGTCAAACCGCCGAGACACTGCGGGATCTGAAACTTTCAGGCATTCAAGGGGTAGATAGGAGTGACTACCTATACTGGTCGAGAGGTGATATCCGATGAAGACGGCAAAGTGCGCAATTCAAGCGATAATCATCCTTATAATCGCAGCAACGCTCTTGGTTCTGCTAAGTTTCGTATCGTGGGCGAACCCGGGCCTGTCTCCCGCATCAACAACTACACTGCCGGCTCTGGGTTTTTCTCAGTATCCGCATGGCGGGGCCGTGATCAACAACATCGTGTCCTGGAATGCTCATGGTTGGACAAGAGGGGCAGGCTATCTCGTCTTGCTTCGTCCCGGGGCATTCTTGGAGGTAATGCTCGATGTTCAGGCTACGCTTACAAACGCGACATTAACACTCACACATCGATCCGGTTATGCCCCGGGTTGTCAAGATCACGGCCATGCGCCCGTCTCGATCACCGTGAACGGTAGCACGGTGGCGTACTCCTATGTGCCTTCTTCTAGTGGACTAGCTACGAATTCATGGGAGATTGGGCGATGGCTGCGGCTCGGCGCAAATCGAATTCGCATCACTGCCGGATCGCTTTGTAGTGTGTATGAGATTCGCCGACTCGAAGTGAGCCTGCACTCCGCCCAGCGTGGGCCACTCGAAGCAGTTCAGATGACGCATGACGTCGCAGACAACTATGCGATCGATAACGTGGCGACATTCTCCCCGAGCGATCGCCGGGCGGTCTGCTGGACAAAGGTTGCTTCAGAAGAAATCGGCCAACAAATCGA
>CAYQFN010000380.1:0-1044 GCA_964416685.1 uncultured Thermotogae bacterium
CACTATTTATGCGGATGAGCCTGTCGAGTCACGTTTCTTCGCGTGTTAAGAGAGTATTGTCCTTCCTGTGCAATTGCTTACACTCTCTCTTATGGTCCGTTATACGGCAGATGATGACCCGTTTGTTGCCAAGAGGAAGGCGATGGTCAGGCGTCAGATCCGGTCCCGGGGGATCGTCGATCCACGGGTGTTGGCGGCGATGGAGAGGGTCCCGCGCCATCTCTTCCTCCCCCCTTATCTGTGGAACGAGGCCTACCGCGATTTCCCGCTCCCGATCGGAGAGGGGCAGACGATCTCCCAGCCGTTCATCGTCGCCCTGATGACCCAGGCCCTGGAACTGACCGGGGATGAGAAGGTCCTTGAGATCGGAACCGGTGTCGGCTATCAGACGGCGATCCTCGCCGAGCTCGCAAAGAGTGTGTTCACCATCGAACGGATCGCCACCCTGGCGGAGGCCGCGGCGGAGAACCTGGAATCGCTCGGGTACAAGAACGTTTATGGAACGGTGGGTGACGGGACTTTGGGTCTCCCGGAGGAAGCGCCGTTCGATCGCATCATCGCCACCGGGGCGCTTCCCAGTCTTTCCGAAGCTCTGCAAGAACAGGTCGTAGATGGGGGAGTCATCGTACTTCCAATCGGAGAAATGTGGGAGCAGCAACTTGTAAAGCTGCGAAGGACAGGTTCCACATTCACACGAGAGAGACTCTGCGCCTGCTGTTTCGTTCCCTTGCTTGGGAGGTTCGGCTGGAGCGACTTTGGGGTCTGACCTTCATTGTTAGCATTTGATCATTCCGCCTTACGGTATCACGCTGATCGCAGAGCGATAGACGGACATAGTATGATGGATGGACTATTCACGTGCCTAGTTGAAAAAACCTGTTCAAAGCAACTCATCGAGACTCGGTCAAGCTGTGATTAACCATGAAGGGCGCCGAGCACGAAGCAAGAAGAAGAGGAGAAGAACAAAGCATATCTGCCTGTTTTGGTAGCTTGCTGAGATCACCCGGAAATCACTGCATTAGCAGTTCATGGATCTCCATCCTT
>CAYQFN010000381.1:0-1040 GCA_964416685.1 uncultured Thermotogae bacterium
CCTTGTCATAGAACAGGGAAGATAGAACATAGAACATAGAACTTAGAACTTAGAGCTTAGAACTTAGAACGCTTCTCTACTCATTACGCCTCACCATCCAGGCCTTGGACTCTGGACTCTCGACTCTAGACTGACGACCGTAGACTGCCGACTCCCGACTGCAGACTCCCGACTCTCGACTATCTTCTATGGGCTTTGGCCTCGCTCCTACCATTTACCGCTCCTATTTTTGCTGTTAGAATCCCGGCATAGGCGTATAGATGCGGATATCCTCCATTGGGAAATGCTTTGGGTTATATGATACTAAAGTCAGTCCATATTCTGCCGCCGTCGCGGCAATGATAAGATCGGCGATGTGAAGGGTGATTCCCTGTTTTGCGAAAGCTCGGTAATAATCAGCTGCTCTCTGTGCAGTAACCTCACCGACGGGATATCTTTCAAGTGTGCTTAGGAGTTTCTCTGTACTCGCCTTTTCTTCCGGATGCATCCCCACCCGCACCTCAAACACAGAGATGACTGAGCACCCTAGTGGCGACACCGCCTCTTCTTCGCGGCTTCTTTGGGCCAATGCCCGCAACAACTGAACCGTTGGCTGATGACCCCGCAAGTGCCAGATTAGAACATCGCTATCGATCAGATACGCCATATCGCTTGAACGAGGCTACTAGCTGTCGTGTGTAACCGTTTTCTGATCATGCTCCCAGAGATTCTTCCGTAGCCGATCAGCGTCACCGTGTTCCCTCAGTTCAGGATGCACTTCATCCTTCCAGCACCCCGCTGACTCCTCAAGCCCCTGAAGGAGCCGCCTCATCCGTTGCTCGTCTATGTTCTTTCTTCTCTGCTCCTTCAAATAGAAGCGGATGGCGTCGCGCAGCAACTCCGACCGGTTGCGATGTTCTTTCTGCGCTTGCTCATCTATCTCCTTAACGAGCGCTTCAGGAATAGTGATATGTGTCGCAACAGATTTCATTGATCAAACCTCTTTGTCGCCATAATAGGGCCATTATATGCGATCGGAAAGCGACCATCAATCAGCCGTT
>CAYQFN010000382.1:0-1039 GCA_964416685.1 uncultured Thermotogae bacterium
ATAAAAGAAGATGGAGATAATATTGTAGTTGAAGTAGAGTTTGTTTATGGCAAAACATTAGGGATTTTAACAAGTGAAAATACTGTATTTATTCCAACAAGCCCTAACCCAATGTCAGGGTTTACTATTAAGACTGATAAATATAGAATATTAGATATATCATTTGAAAATGCTATGCAAATTATTGTTTCAATGGGAAAGGTAGGAACAAAGTTATGGAAATAAAAGAAATATGGAAAGACATACCTAATTATGAAAAAATGTATCAAGTAAGTAATTTAGGTAGAGTAAGAAGTTTAGATAGGTATGTTAATGCCCCACAAAATGGTGGTAATAGAAAACTAAAATCTAAAATATTAAAACAATATGTTGGAACAACAGGATATTTAATGGTTGTTTTATCTAAATATTCAAAGTGTAAACATGCCAGAGTTCATAGATTGATAGCGCAAGCATTTATTCACAACCGTAAAAATAAAGCAACTGTAAATCATATAAACGGGATTAAGACTGACAATAGAATTAAAAATCTTGAATGGGCTACATATAGTGAAAATAATATGCACGCAATTAAAACAGGGTTAAGAGATTATAAAGCATTAGAAAAACCAGTTAAAATATTTAAAAATGGTGTTGAGTTATATTTTAAGTCTGCTTCAAAAGGAGCAAAATATATAGGTTGTAATTCTGGAAAAGTTAGTGAAGTTGCAAATCCAAATAGCATCAATAAAAGCATATATGGTTGGAGAGCAGTATATTTATAAATGGGCTAGTATATTTGAAGAAATAGAAAATAAAAAAGGAGTTGTAAAATAATGGAATATAAACAAGGCGACAGAGTAGTATGTATTAAAAAATACACAATATTTGAAGTTGGAGATATTTGTACACTTTTAAGGAGAATAAGTTGGAATGATGGTTGGTTATGTGAAAAAGATATGGGTTACATAAAAGATGAACATTTAGATGTTCATTGGAGAAAGATAACTGATTATACTAGAAAACCGTTTAAAGAATGTGAAATAACATTTGAGTTGCA
>CAYQFN010000383.1:0-1038 GCA_964416685.1 uncultured Thermotogae bacterium
TCACCCCTCCCTGATGCGTGAGAACAACCTCCTTTGCCCCCCAATCGCGGAGGATTTTCGCCGCTTTGTACCGATCCGTCTCTCCAGTCACTGTGACGCTTCCCTCGGCAAGTTCAGCCTCAGGATTGAGCGGAAGCCGGAAGAACTGGTTATACAGATCCTGCGCTTCCTTTGACAGTGCCCAGTCGTAGAAAATTCTAGCTAGTTCGGGTTCCGGTCCACCCTTGATGAGGGACATTCCTCCAATCTCATAGCTAGTTCCTTCTTTCGGAAAACTCATTACGACAGGATATTCCTGTGAGATCCTTTTTTTCATGATATCATGTGAAAAAGCGATTCCGATTCCTACCTCGCCTTGCCCTACCTGGGTAATACAGGCGCTTCCAGATTCAGTGTAATGGTGAACCTGCTTATCGAATGCGGCAACATAAGCATCATCATCTGAATCGAAACCAGGGGCAGAAGATCCGATTGCGGTAAGCATTCCGGCAAGGGTAGTATAGGCCGTTCCTGAACTAAACGGGTATGCAAGCGCTATCTCGCCCTTGAATACAGGCTTCAGAAGGTCTTGCCAAGACGTAGGCGCCTCCGCTCCGACTTTTGCGAGAAACTCGGTATTTGAAATAAACCCTATGTAGCCAACGTACAGACCGATCCACAAACCATCTGGATCCTTAAACCGTGCGGGCATAAACCGCCACGCGAGCGACTCTTTGTTTGGGGCAAGAAGGCCATCCTGTGCAGCGGCAATATGGGAAGTATTCGACCCACCGAACCACAGGCTTGCCTGCGGATTCGCCGACTCAGCACGAATGCGCGCCAGCACCTGCCCCGATGATAGACGCACCCACTCCACATTTATGTCTGGATGTGATGCCTCAAATGCCGCAATGTACGCCTGTGCCTGATCTCCGTCAAAGGCTGTGTACAGGTGGAGAACCTGCTTGGCCGATCCAAGAGCAACGACGGCCAAGACCAACGCCAACGTTATGGAAAGAATCACCAAACTCTTTTTCATTTCTGAACCTCCTTTCTCGT
>CAYQFN010000384.1:0-1031 GCA_964416685.1 uncultured Thermotogae bacterium
GCCTGCACGCGGTGGGCCGGGAGTCGGGCCTGGATCCCGGGCCTGGAGAACGGAGGCCAAGGCTTCGCGCCGCAGCACTTCTACCGAGCGATGGACTTCCTGTTCACAGCCATGCCTGAACTACAGCAACACCTCTACTTCCAGGTGACCGATCTGTTGAACGCGGATGTGTCGATACTGTTCTACGACACAACCAGTGTGAGCTTCTACCTAGATGAGGAGGATCCTGCTGGAGAAGGCGAGGGAGGACCACAAGGGCTACGCCTGTCTGGTCTCTCCAAGAAGAAGAGACCGGACTTACCACAGATTGTGGTAGCACTGGCGGTCAATCGAGACGGCCTACCGATACGACACTGGGTCTTCCCCGGTAATCAGACTGACAAAACCACTGTAGAGAGGGTGACAACAGACCTGCGAGGACTACGTCCCCGACGGTTTCTGTTTGTGGGCGACCGCGGGTTTGTGAGCCAGAACAACCTGGACTACCTGGAGTCCAGGCGCCTGCCGTATCTACTTGGTGCTCGGCTACGGAGCGACAGAGTGGTGGATGGAGCGGTACTCTCCCTGCGTGGACGCTACCGGTCAGTGAACGAAGGGCTTGGAGTCAAGGAGACGACCGTAACCGAGGGAGGACGCAGGATCCGTTACCTTCTTTGCCACAACGAGGCACGCGCGGCACGTGATGCGAGGGTGCGTGCTCAGATCGTGGCTGAACTGGAAGCAGAGTTGGCGGGGTCGCGGATCAAAGAGCGGCACACTCGGAAGGGTTACCGTCTGCTGAGCCAGCCTGGGTATGCCCGCTATCTGAAAGAACTGAAGGGCGGCGGTCTCCGCCTCGACCGGGCAAAGATCCGTCGGGAAGCACGCCTCGATGGGAAGACTGTTCTCATGACGAACGACCTCAAGCTTCCGGCCGCAGATCTGGTACGAGGCTACCACGACCTGTGGCTTGCCGAGCGCGCCTTTCGCTCAATGAAGAGCGTCCTCGAGATCGAACCGGTCTACCATCGGACCCCAGAGCGTATTACCTC
>CAYQFN010000385.1:0-1031 GCA_964416685.1 uncultured Thermotogae bacterium
AAAACAAGGGCAGGGTCTAACTGCATACGACCTCAAGGAAGCTCTCAAGGCCAAGGGAATAACAAGTAAGGGATTCCTGGTGAAACCAGCAGCCCTGCAGGACTACTTCTCCCGTGGCGGGTTGCCGGTGATCATCCACCTCACCAAGCCGGAGAAGCACTTTGAGGTGGCGGCGGGGATGATAGAAGGTCAGATTGTAATCGCCGATCCGTCGTGGGGGAGAAGCGTAACGCCGTTGAACCTGTTAGTGAAGCAGCGGGGATACGACGGAATCGTGCTTGTTCCCATACCGGCCTCGGAGATCGCTGACCAAGTTGCTGTCCAACAGCAGGAGACAATTCAGTGGGCGACGCTCCATCTAGGACAGCTCTCTCGGTTGCGGGAATGCCTGCCATGAGAAGCTTGCTTGCGCTGCTTCTCGTCGTATGCTTGTCCAGCTTTGCGTTTGCCCAGACGTCATTTCAGCCGTTGCAGCGGCCTACAGAAAGTGGAGGTCAATATACGTGGGAAATGAACCTTGCATATACCCCTTCCGGCCAAGAAGGTTTTGCGGTGGACGAGTTTGGGCAGCCTTATTCTTACACTCGCTTCTCTCAGCATTGGCAATTTGGCATATCAGGAACAGTCAGCTTAAGCAGTGATTGGAAGATAGGGTTTTCAGGTGCCAATTCAACCACAGAGCGCAAAGAGACGCGGAAATACTTTGATCACGAGACCGATCTCAAGTCAACTCAACATGATTTTGCGTACTCTATGTCCTCAGAGTATCGTATCGATCCGAAGAATGCTTGGGACCCGCGGATCTCCCTTTCGTTCGGCCATCCGTGGCAGGGAAGCGTCGGTGTGTCAGCAAGTCTCCTCCGGGATCCGGTAGTGTTGGTGGGACGGGTGAACATGCTCACCCAGGCGGATGAACCACACAATTGGCTCTCCTTAGCATTAGGAACTGGGTTTGTAGCGAATGCCCGGACCAATCTGAGCACGTCGGCGAACATAACGATTCCCACCCGTGGGGTTGGCTTACCTACTAG
>CAYQFN010000386.1:0-1019 GCA_964416685.1 uncultured Thermotogae bacterium
AAACATTGTAAGGCTTCCCATGCTGATTTTCGGCGTAGTTTTCCGCCTGTACCGCCACGTCGTCGCTCATGTCCGATCCCGAAAGGCCTATCACCCGAAGCCCATATGTGTTCGATTGTGACCAACAACAACGATAATCATACCCTACACCATTACGTTCGTGCAGAGGAGCATTCGGATCTGGATCTCCGTTCCAGGATGCCATTGCCACCCGAGAGCGAGGATTATTCCGGTTTGGATCTCCGTGTTGCCTCCAGATGGCGGCGTGACCGAAGCTCGGCCAACTTGAGCTGCTCCTCCCCTCAGGCGCCCGGTACATCGCGTCACCCACGCGATTCTGATTGAGCTCAGCGTGATGCGCTCCGGTTCCCTTCGCGCCCAGTGCTTGTTCTTTCATCCATGACTCATCGAATCCTGCTTCTAGGATGGCTTTGGTGTCTATACCTAACTTATTTAAGGCTTCCTGATAAAGCTTTCGAATTTCCACATAAGAGATTTCATCATTATTCTTAAAGTATTTGAGCTTCAAGCCCTCATAGCCAATCTGCTTCTTGACGTATGCATCGACCATATTGAAGTAGACGAAGTGAGCCAGAAGAGGCTCTGGGGCGATAGCGAGCTTTCCCCGCAATTCCTTTTCCCAAGCCTCTCTGTAGTGTTGTATTTTCTCCGAGGGTGCCGTCTCATCTGGGGGAACGAAGAAGAACTGTTGGTCGATGAGGTTCTCCATATGGTTTGCAATTGCCGCTTCCAGCTCTCCTTGACTTGGCACCCTGGACATCCAATACTGCCAATCGCTCAGATTTCTTCCATCGCTCGCCAGTGTACTCTTCGGAGCCATGCTTTCTCCAGCTGGGTTTTGAAGGAATCCCGTACAGCCTGTTAACCCTGCCAATATAGAACCAAACGCGAGCATGACCATCAACCGCGCTAGAATAGTTCCTAAGGCCTTTAGCCTCCTTACCCGCTTTGGCACGATCTTACCTCCTTTTCTTTTGCTTCTTTCTTAGTGTGCTCCT
>CAYQFN010000387.1:0-1008 GCA_964416685.1 uncultured Thermotogae bacterium
TAGTCATCTCACGTATCCGTACCCGCTCCCTCGCCACTGACTTCTTGGATGGAAACACATTCAGGTAGCGATGACCACGCCCTCTCAGGTCGCGATCATACCGAAATGTGTAGCCAAGAAAGTCAACACTCTCCCCTTCTTTCCTCAGGTCCACCACGCGCGTCTTCTCCCGGTTGATCTCTAGGTCCATCCAGCCTTCTAACTTCTCTTCGATCTACCCTTGTAACTGTTTCCCTTGGTAGCGCGCCATGACAACAAAGTCGTCAGCATAACGCACCAGACGAGCGTTGGCCCAGCATGCTGGGCCGCCCGGTCGGTGAAATACCTTGTCAAACCAGTGTAGATAGATGTTCGCCAGTAACGGTGAGATCACCCCGCCTTGGGGAGTACCCCGATGGCGGTGCCTCTTACCTCCGCTACTGTTCCCACCTTTCCCTCCTGGTGACGCTTCCACCACCGGCGCCTTAAGCCACATGCGGATTAGTTTCAACACCGAACGATCGGCGATCCGCATCCGCAGACAGGCCATTAGCTTCCCATGGGGGATTGAATCGAAGTATGCCTTCAGGTCGGCATCGTACACTGCGGTAAAGCCGTGGAGCAGATTCTGGCGTATTACGTCCAATGCCTGGTGCGCTGATCTCCCCGGTCGAAACCCGTAAGAACAGTCCTCAAAGTCCGCCTCAAAGATCGGCTCCAGTATCAACAGTGTCGCCATCTGTACCACCCGGTCCCTTACCGTGGGTATACCTAGTGGCCGCTTCTTCCCATTCGCCTTCGCAATGTACACCCGTCGTACGGCCTTGGGTCGGTAGGTCTTGTTACGCAGCGATTCCTGAATCTCCTTCAAGAATCCTTCCGGTCCACCTTCGCGGTCAAGGATCGATTGTATACTCACCCCGTCCACTCCCGGTGCTCCCTTGTTCTTGCGTACCACTTCCCATCCCGCCCTTAGCGTGTCAGCTCGATAAATCCGGTCATACAACGCGTAAAACCGAAACTTCGGCT